>CAXTTR010000436.1:0-217 GCA_964247215.1 uncultured Sphingomonadaceae bacterium | reverse complement strand
ATAACGCCGTTCATCTTGAGCTCGCGAATTGCCCGCGTCATCTCACGCACTGCCGCCTGCGGATCCTGCGGGGCGACCGCGGCCAGTCCGGCGTACCGCGTTGGATGGCTGGCGATGGCGTGGGCAAGCGTGTCGTTGGCGACGATTGCAAGCTCGGTACCAAGCGTCGCGTCGAACGCCTGCACACCGGGCCCAGTGATTCCGAGCAGGTGCATGT
>CAXTTR010000435.1:0-2567 GCA_964247215.1 uncultured Sphingomonadaceae bacterium | reverse complement strand
GGGTGGGGTTTCGCCACGGGTGCTTCCGCCTCTCGCTCGTCAACCCCACTCCCGGCCCTCCCCTGAAGAGGAGGGGAGCAGAAAGAGCTTAGCTTGACCTCTTCTCTCACCGACCGCGTCGCCCTCGTCACCGGCGCGAGCCGCGGCATCGGCGCGGCCACCGCCGAAGCGCTTGCGGCGGCGGGCGCGCACGTCGTGCTGACGGCGCGCACCGAAGCGGGGCTAATAGAAGTCGAGGATCGCATCTATGCCGCAGGCGGCAGCGCGACGATCGCACCGCTCGACCTGCGCGACTTCGACGCCATCGACCGGCTGGCGGCAGCGTTGGCGAGCCGCTGGGGGCGGCTCGACGTTGCGGTGCTGAACGCCGCCGCGCTTGGCACGCTGACACCGTTGCCGCACACCGATGTCGACGAGTTCGACAAGGTCGTGGCGCTCAACCTGACCGCCAATTTCCGGTTGATCCGGGCGTTTGACCCGCTGCTGCGGGCAGCCCCTGCCGGGCGCTTGCTGGCGCTGACGTCGAGCGTCGCGGTCCAGCCACGACCGTATTGGGGCGTCTATGCGGCGACCAAGGCGGCGCTCGAGAACATGGTGCAAGGCTACGGGGCCGAGGTCGCCAACGTCAGCGCGCTGCGGGTGGCGGTGATCGACCCGGGCGCAACGCGGTCGACAATGCGCGCGCGGGCTTTCCCGGGCGAGGATATTGCGACGGTGAAAGGGCCGGAGACTGTAGCGGCAGCGATAGTATCAATGCTGGTCGACGATTTCGAGACCGGCTACCGGAGCCGGCTTAGCGGCATCGTCAACTAAGCCGCGAGCTTGGCTTTCTTCGCCTTCGCCAGCTTCTTGACAATGATATCGCGCTTGAGCTTCGACAGATGGTCGATAAACAGCACGCCGTTCAAGTGGTCGATCTCGTGCTGGAGGCAGGTCGCCAGCATGCCGTCGACCTCGGCCTCCTGCTGCATGCCGTCGTAGTCGAGCCAGCGGACGCGGACGCGCGCCGGGCGCTCGACATCGCCGTATTGCTCGGGGATCGACAGGCAGCCTTCGTTGTAAACCGAGCGCTCGTCCGATTCCCACAGCACTTCGGGGTTGACGAAATAGCGCGGCTCGCGGAACTCGACCGGCGGCTCGCCCTCGGTTTCGGGCTCCTCGCGGCGCTGCAGGTCAATGACCAGCACGCGCTTGGGCACGCCGACCTGGATCGCCGCGAGCCCGATGCCCGGCGCGGCGTACATCGTCGCCAGCATGTCGTCCATCAGCTGGCGCGTGTCGTCGGTTACGGCGTCGACCGGCTCGGATACCAGGCGAAGGCGGGGGTCGGGGATTTCGAGAATGGTCAGTTCGCTCATGGCGGAGAGCTATGGCTTGCGCCCGCGTCCGTCAAGCTAGCCGCCGCCGCTAGCCACCGATCGCGCGGCGCGCCTGCAGCGCCTGCGCCAGCGTGCCCTCGTCGAGATAGTCGAGCTCGCCGCCAACCGGCATGCCGTGCGCCAGTGCCGTCACACGCACCGGGAACGCCGCCAGCCGCTCGGCGACATAGTGCATTGTCGTCTGCCCTTCGAGTGTCGCGTTCATCGCCAGCACGACCTCATCGATGCCGCCCGCCGCGACCCGCGCCAGCAGCGGCGCGATCGCGAGATCCTCGGGCCGCACACCATCGAGGGCCGACAGCCGCCCGCCGAGCACGTGATAGCGCCCGGCGAACAGCCGCGCGCGGTCGAGCGCCCACAGGTCGGCGACCTCCTCGACGACGCACAGCCCGGCGGCGTCGCGGCGCGGATCGGCGCACACCGAGCAGGGGTCGCGTGTATCGATGTTGCCGCAGGTCGCGCAGGTCACCAGCCCTGCCTCGACCGCGTGCAGCGCCGCGAGCAGCGGTACCAGCGCCGCCTCGCGCCGCTTGATCAGGTGCAGCACCGCGCGCCGCGCCGACCGCGGCCCAAGCCCCGGCAGCCGGGCCAGCGCCTGCGTTAACGCATCGATTTCGGGGGAAGCCATCGCGCCAGATATGGCGGCGGTGCAGCCGGGCGGCAAGCCTCGCGCGGTTGCGTGAACTGGGCGGAGCCGCTAGCGGCGAGGGCTATGCGGATCGCCTTCATGGGTACCCCGGCATTCGCCGTGCCGGCGCTCGACGCGCTGGTCGCGGCGGGGCATGACATCGCCGCCGTGTACACACAGCCGCCGCGGCGGGCGCAGCGCGGTCAGCGCGAGACGCCGTCGCCGGTCCAGCTGCGCGCCGAGGCACTCGGGCTGACGGTGCGCTCGCCGGTCAACTTCAAGGAAGCGCATGACCGCGAGGTGTGGGCGGCGCTCGACCTCGATGTCGCGGTGGTTGCCGCGTACGGCCTGATCCTGCCGCAGGCCATCCTCGACGCGCCGCGACGGGGCTGTCTCAATGTCCACGCCTCGCTGCTGCCGCGCTGGCGCGGGGCAGCGCCGGTCCAGCGCGCTATCCTCGCCGGTGACGGGGAGACCGGGGTAACGATCATGGCGATGGAGCGCGGGCTCGACACCGGGCCAATGCTGCTGACCCGGCGCACGCTGATCGACGGCAAGAC
>CAXTTR010000434.1:0-2582 GCA_964247215.1 uncultured Sphingomonadaceae bacterium | reverse complement strand
GGGTACACCGGCTTGGGCTGCGAGATCGCCAGACCGGCGACGACACCGCTCGAGACGCGCTGCGGACCTTTCGGCTTCTCCACCTTGACCACCGGCGTCGGCGCCGTTCCAATGCCGCCCAGAACGCCTCCGGGGACACCACCGGCCGATCCGCCGCTCATGCCCGACATCCCGGCCACACCCGCAACTTGCGGCGGCGGCGCAGCGTCTTCCTTCAGCATCTTGATGTCCTTCGGGATCTTGGTCGGCGCATGGAGGCCAGCGTCGATCTCCGAGACCATCTTGATAGGCTTAACCACAGCCGCCGGCGGGGGCGGGGGTGGAGGAGGAGGAGGCGGCGGCGGAGCCGTCAGCATCGCCGTCATCGCTGTCTTCGGAAGGGCTTCCGGATAGAGCAGCGGAATCAAAATCAGGGTCGCAAGAATCGCGCCGTTGAAGATAAATGTCCCGATCATCCAGTACTTGGACTTGGTCTTGATCTTTCCGCCGGATTCCATCAACGAGTCTTCAAACATGGCCTGCCTCTTTCGTGGGGAGAAGAGCTATGAGGCTTAGACACCGGGATGATGAAGAAGGTTCCCCGGAGGATTCACAAAAGATTTACGGCCGAGGAGATCGCCTCTCCCCGGCCGCGCCGTCTGCCGAAGCTCCCGCCTGCGGCCTAGACCTTGGTCCGCTTCGCGGCCGGTAGGACCGCTGCCTTGCCCCGCGACCTGCGCCAGTCCTGGTAGGCCACCAGCATCGTCGCCGCGACCGCGATGGACGAGTAGGTCCCGATCAGGATCCCAACTACCAGCGCGAAGGAGAAGCCGTGGAGCACCTCGCCGCCAAAGATGAAGAGCGACAGCACCGTCAGAAACGTCAGGCCCGAGGTCAGCACGGTCCGGCTCAGGGTCTGGTTGATCGACCGGTTGACCACGTCGGCCAGCGACTCCCGCCGGCTGAGCGCCAGGTTTTCGCGGATGCGGTCGAAGACGACGATGGTGTCGTTCATGGAGTAGCCGATCAGCGTCAGGATCGCCGCGATTACCGTCAGCGTAATCTCCTGGTTGGTGAGGCTGAACGCGCCGACTGTGATCAGCGTGTCGTGAAAGACCGCGACCACCGCGGCCACGCCGTAGATCAGCTCAAACCGGAACCACAGGTAGACCAGCATCCCGACTAGCGAGTACGCCGTCGCCAGCCAGGCCTGCTTTTGCAGCTGCTTGCCCGCGGTCGGACCGACGATGTCTACTTGCTCCACTGCGAACCCGGAGTCGTGGTAGTTGGCGGTCAGCGCGTTCTCGACCGCCTGCCGCCCGGCATCGTGCGCCGCGTCGGTCGCGGTGGACTGTGGAAGCGCGATGATCTCCTTGTTCGCCGTCCCCTGGCCGCCGGCATCGCCCAGCGCGTTGCTGATCTTCTGGATCCTGTAGTCCCGGATCCCGGCCCGGTCGAGCGCCTGGCGGATATGGTCCTCGTTCGGCTGCCCGTCAAAGCGCACGCGCACCTGCGTTCCGCCCTTGAAGTCCACGCCCAGCGGCAGATGATGCCAAAAGGCTATGCTCAGCAGGCCCGCAACCGAAAAGATCAGCGAAAACCCGAGGAAATACCACTTCTTCCCCAGCCAGTCGACATCGACACCACGAAACAGTTCCACTCTGCTCAACCTCTTTCAACTGCAGCTGCTAGATCTCAGCCGTCCTCTAAATCGACAGCGCCGCTCCGCGCTCCCGCCTGGCCAGCAGCGCATCAAAGATCACCCGCGACACAAAGACCGCGGTAAACAGGTTTGCCAGCAGACCGAAGACCAGCGTCACCGCGAATCCCTTTACCGGCCCCGTCCCAAAGAGGAACAGGATCGCTGCCGAGACGATCGTGGTCACGTGCGTATCGATGATCGTGACCCAGGCGTGCGCAAATCCCTGCTGGACAGCAGCGGCGGCGGTCTTGCCGGCGCGCAGCTCCTCGCGGATCCGCTCAAAGATGAGCACGTTCGAGTCGACGCCCATACCGATGGTCAGGATCACGCCCGCGATTCCCGGAAGCGTCAGCGTCGCGCTCGAAAAGCCCATAAACCCGAGCAGGATCACCAGGTTCAGAAGCAGCGCCAGGTCCGCGTTGATGCCTGCGCCGCGGTAGTAGATCAGCATAAACGCCATCACCGCCAGCATCCCGGCGACTGCCGCGATGACGCCCTGGTGGATGGACGCCGCACCCAGGCTCGGACCGACCGTCCGCGTCTCGAGGTAGCTGATCGACGCCGGCAGCGCCCCCGTCCTCAACATCAGGCTGAGGTCGTTGGCCTGCTCCTTGGTAAAGCCGCCCGTGATCTCGCCCGAGTCTCGAATGGCAGACTGGATGCCTGCAACCTCGCGCACCTTGTTGTCGAGCACGATGGCCATCGACCCCGGTGTGGCCCCGCCGGAGGTGTGCTCGCTGGTGTACTTGTAGAACCGCTCGCCCGCCTCGGTCGTCAAGTTGAACCGGATATTTGGCCGGCCGTTCTGATCGGTGCTCGGCTGCGCGTCGCGGAAGTCCGTGCCCTCCACCTCGCTCGCCCGCTTGACCACCCATGCCGAGTCCGGCGCTCCCGCCGACCC
>CAXTTR010000433.1:0-2596 GCA_964247215.1 uncultured Sphingomonadaceae bacterium | reverse complement strand
CTTCGACACCGCTGCGCAGGTGCGCGCGCTCGCACCCGACTTCCGCGCCGTTGCCGCGCTGCAAGCCGGTGACGTGCTGTGCATCGCCACCGCGCCCGGCGACGGCGATGCGTCCGGGGCCGACATCGTCAGCCGCGCCTTCGCGCCGGGCGCGGGCATCGACGAGGACCCGGTGACTGGCTCGGCGCACGCGATCATCGCGCCGTACTGGGCCGGCCGGCTCGGGCGCGAACGGTTTAGCGCGTACCAGGCCAGCGCGCGCGGCGGGCATATCGGGTGTCACGTCGTTGGCGACCGGGTGGTGCTCAGCGGGCGGTGCGTGACGGTTATCGAGGCGGTGTTCGTCCTAAACTGATCGACCCCGCCTTTGGAGAGGATCCAGCTCTCCCGAGTTGCACTCAAAACTCACTCCGGTTATGGCCTGACGACCCTCGGAGAACGTTCATGAACGCGCCCGTCAATGCCAAGACCTTCGTGCCGGCTTACCGCGATCTGCATTTGCCGACCTACCGCGAGCTGAGCCATATCCCCGGGCTGAAGCCGCATCCGGTGCCGATCATGCGGACGATCAAGTTCCTCAAGGACCCGCTCGCCGGGGTGCGCAGCAACGTCGCGCGGTTCGGGCACATCTACCGGGTCAACAACTTCGGCGGCTGGAATATCGGGATGATCGGGCCCGAGGCGAACGAGCTGGTGCTGTTCGACAAGGAGCGCAACTTCTCGTCGAAGATGGGTTGGGACCCGATTCTCGACCGGGTCTTTCCGCGCGGGCTGATGCTGATGGACTTCGACCATCACCGCACCGACCGCAAGACGCTCGGCGTCGCGTTCAAGCCCGAGCCGATGAAGAATTACCTGCACGCGCTCAACGACGGCATCGCGCGTGGCATCGCCGGCTGGTCCAGCCGCGGCGAGTTCAAATTCTATCCGGCGATCAAGCAGCTGACGCTCGATCTCGCCGCGGCGTCGTTTCTGGGCATCCCGTGGGGCCCCGAGGCGGACGCGATCAACCAGGCGTTCGTTCACATGGTCGCCGCCTCGGTCGGCATCGTCCGCGTCCCCGTGCCGGGCACGGCGATGGCGCGCGGCGTCAAGGGCCGCCAGCTGATGTGCAAGTTCTTCGCGCGCGAGATCCCCAAGCGGCGCGGCGCGGCGGGCGACGACATCTTCACGCAGGTCTGCAATGCGCGCAACGATGCCGGGACGCTGCTCAGCGATCAGGAAATCATCGATCACATGAACTTCCTGATGATGGCGGCGCACGACACGCTGACCTCGTCGCTGACCTCGACGGTCTATTACCTCGCCAAAAATCCCGAGTGGCAGGACCGGCTGCGCACCGAGATCATGGCGGTCCGAGCCACTGCCGGACCCGAACTGCCTTACGAGCGGCTCGGCGATCTCGAGCAGGTCGAGTGGGCGTTCAAGGAGGCATTGCGCCTGCTGCCGCCGGTGCCGTCGGTACCGCGCCGGGTGCTGCGCGATTTCGAGTTCGGCGGCTACCGCATCCCGGCTGGCACTCACGTCGGCGTCAGCCCGATGTACACGCACCGTATGCCTGAAGTCTGGGAGGACCCCGACAGCTTCGACCCGTCACGCTTCAGCCACAACCGCTCGAAAGGCCGCCACAAATATGCGTGGGTACCGTTCGGCGGCGGCGCGCACATGTGCCTCGGGTTGCACTTCGCCTACATGCAGGCGAAAGCGTTCTTCTACGCGCTGCTGCCTGAACACCGGCTGGTGCTGGCGGACGATTACACCTGCGATTTCCAGATGTTCCCGATCCCCAAGCCGAAGGACGGGCTTCCCATTCGCATCGAGAAGATTTGAGCCGGACACGATGAACTGGCCGCCATGCTCCAGGTGACGCCGGAGCTGGCGATCGACGAGTCCGAGATCGAGGAAAGCTTTATCCGCGCCAGCGGTCCAGGCGGACAGAACGTCAACAAGGTATCGACGGCGGTGCAGCTGCGCTTCGACGTGCGGCGCTCGCCGAGCCTGCCGAACGACGTCGCGGTGCGGCTGATGCGGCTGGCCGGCAGCCGCCTGACGCAGGACGGCGTACTCGTCCTGACCGCGCAGAGCTTCCGCACGCAGGAGCGCAACCGCGCCGATGCCCGCGCGCGGCTGCTGGCGCTGATCGCCAAGGCCGCGGTCCGCCCGGTGCGGCGGCGCGCGACCAAACCCAGCGCGGGCGCGAAGCTGCGGCGGCTCGAGGGCAGGTGCGGGAGGAGTAAGGGCAGCTGCCCCACCCCTGGCGCCTCCCGTCAGGCGGGAGGGAAGCAAGGCAGCAAGGCTTATACTTGACGTAACGAGCCTGATAGGTTACAGGACTATTCAGCCCATATAAGTTCGCAGGCATCGGGAACCCCTGTGCAAATCAGCTCACCGCAAGCCTTTTACGAAAAATCGCTCGCGACGCTGGCTGTCCCCGACACCTGCCCAGCCGCCAACCTGAAAACACATTCTACCCCGCACGCCGCGCATTACAGCATGTCCGGCACGTATCAAGATTGCCGATCCGGAGTCATGAAAGGATCACCGAAAATCGCGCAGTTGTCGTTTGGGAGTCATGAAAGAATCCCGAAACCCGCGG
>CAXTTR010000432.1:0-2605 GCA_964247215.1 uncultured Sphingomonadaceae bacterium | reverse complement strand
CCGCATTGCGCCCGTCCCCACCCCGCCCCATGTTGCCAGCGATGCAATCGCTTGCCACCCCGACCACTCCTCCGACCGGCACTCCCGACGCGCGCACGCTGCGCCGCTTCCTGCCGTATTTATGGCCCAAGGACAGCCCCGGGCTGCGGCAGCGCGTGCTGCTGTCGATGCTGTTCCTCGCACTCGGCAAGAGCGTCGGCTACGTCATGCCGTACTCGCTCAAGTTCGCCATCGACCGGATGAGCACGCACCTGCCCGGCGCGGTAATGCTCGCGGTGGCGTTCGTCGTCGCCTATGCGCTGGCGCGGTTCCTCGGCGTGGTCTTCGATAACGTGCGCAATGCGGTGTTCGAGCGCGTCGGACAGACGGCGGCGCGGCACCTGAGCCAGGACGTGTTCGTCCACATCCACCAGCTCAGCCTGCGGTATCACCTCGAGCGGCGCACCGGTGCCCTGACCCGTATCGTCGAGCGCGGCACCAAGTCAATCGACACGATGCTGTACTTCATCCTGTTCAACATCTTCCCGACGATCATCGACCTCATTGTGATCACGACGCTGTTCTGGAGCAATTTCGGCGGCGGGCTCGCGGCGGGCACGATCGTCATGGCGGCGGGCTATGTGCTGTTCACGCAGCGTGTCACTAACTGGCGCAACGCGCTCCGGCGGGAGATGGTCGAGACCGATAACAAGGCGACGGCGCGCGCCGTCGATGCGCTGCTCAACTACGAGACGGTCAAATACTTCAGCGCCGAACGCCACGAGGCGCAGGGCTACGCGACCGCGATGAACCAGTGGACCGAGGCGGCGATCAAAAACCAGAACTCGCTGTCGTGGCTCAACATCGGCCAGTCGGCGATCACCAATCTGATGATGGGCGGCGCGCTCGCCTATATCGTCTGGGGCTGGAACCAGGGGCGCTTCAGCGTCGGTGACGTGATGTTCGTCAGTACCTTGCTCGCGCAGCTGTTCCGCCCGCTCGACATGCTCGGCATGGTCTACCGCGAGATCAAGCAGGGGCTGATCGACATGGAGCAGATGTTCAAGCTCATCGACACCGAGGCCGAGATCGCCGATGCGCCCGGCGCCAGGCTGCTCGTCGTCAGCGGCGGCCGGGTGCGGTTCGCCCACGTCGAGTTCAGCTACGAGCCGCGCCGCCAGATCCTGCACGACGTCAGCTTCGACATCGCGCCCGGGCGCAAGCTCGCCGTCGTCGGCCACTCGGGCGCGGGCAAGTCGACGCTGAGCCGCATCCTGTACCGCTTCTATGACATCGCCGGCGGCAGCGTCACCATCGACGGGCAGGACATCCGCGCCGTCACGCAGGACAGCCTGCGCCGCTCGATCGGCATCGTGCCGCAGGACACCGTGCTGTTCAACGACACCATCGGCTATAACATCGGCTACGGCCGCGCCGGGGCGAGCCAGGCCGAGATCGAGGCGGCGGCGAAGGGCGCGGCGATCCACGATTTCATCCTGTCGCTTCCCGACGGGTATCGGACGATGGTCGGCGAGCGCGGCCTCAAGCTGTCGGGCGGCGAGAAGCAGCGCGTCGCCATCGCCCGCACGATCCTCAAGAACCCCGCCATCCTGATCCTCGACGAAGCCACCAGCGCGCTCGACTCGGCGACCGAAGCCGAAATCCAGGAATCGCTGCGCGACGTCGCCCAAAGCCGCACGACATTGGTCATCGCCCACCGCCTGTCGACGGTCGTCGACGCCGACGAGATCATCGTGCTCGCCGCCGGCCGCGTCATCGAGCGCGGCACGCACAACAGCCTGCTCGCCGCGAACGGCAGCTACGCCGACATGTGGAACCGCCAGCAAGCCGAGGCCGAAGAGGCGGAGCTGCAAGCGGCGGAGTGAGGCTAGGCCGGGGAGGACCTGCTAGCCCTCTCCCGTCCTTACGGGAGAGGGTTGGGTGAGGGACTTGCTTGCTGCTTACTTGCTTCCTTAATCCCGCGCCCGGTAAGCAAGCAGGAAGCCCCTCACCCAACCCTCTCCCGTAAGGACGGGAGAGGGCTAGAAAGGCGGAGAGGGCGGGGGAACGCCAGCTTGACCATACTGATCAACCCCAACCGGCTGTTCTACGGCGACAATCTCGACGTGCTGCGGCGCAAGATCGGCGATGCCAGCGTCGATCTGTGCTACATCGACCCGCCGTTCAATTCGAAGCGCAATTATTTTCAGATCTACACCAACCAGGGCGGCGAGGACCGCGCGCAGGCGCAGGCGTTCGTCGACACCTGGGCGTGGGGGCCCGAGGCCGACAGCGGGCTCGCGTGGATCACCGACGTCGACCGGCTCAACGACGCGCGCCCGCACGAAGCGCGGCTGACTGTGCAGACGGTCAACCTGATCAAGGGCCTCGACACCGTGCTCGGCCACGGCAGCCTGTTCGCCTATCTCGTCCACATGACGCTGCGGATCGTCGAAATCCACCGCGTCCTCAAGCCGACCGGCAGCTTCTACCTCCACTGCGACCCGACCGCGAGCCACTACCTCAAGCTGGTCTGCGACGCGGTGTTCTGCGGACAGGGAGGCAACTACCTCAGTGAAATTAGCTGGAAGCGATCAAGTGCTCACAACGATGGCAAGCAAGGCAG
>CAXTTR010000431.1:0-2610 GCA_964247215.1 uncultured Sphingomonadaceae bacterium | reverse complement strand
TCCTTCCTGGGCTTACTCTGCCTCGCCGCCGCATGCGATCGGATCAAGCACCAACAGGCCCTGACGTTGATTGCTCCGTTTCCCTCCAGTTGAGGCGAGAGGTCCGTCATGGATACGTATGGATCGCTCTCACTTTTACCCGGCCACGGTCGCGGCGTGCTGACCCGTACAAACACGAAGCCGTGAGCCGGTCGCACGTCTTGGAATCTAGCCGCGGCTAAATGCGTGAGGATCGCCTCGACAAGCTCTCGAAGCGCGCAGAATTGCGAAGCGACCGACACCTCGCTCATGCTCGTGCCTCCATCTTGACGTACTCGTCAAGCTACTTGACAATTATAAACCGTCTATTTGTAGTGCAGTGTTTTCGTCCTTATCGGCTGGATGTGAAGGCGGATAATAATGGTTCACGCCGAGCTTATGACCGGGTCTGAGCCAGGTGAGACGCGCCTGGACAAGATCGGGATCCCATACGAGTTGCGATGGGGTTTCGTTGGCGTCTTGGTGTTCATGATTGGTCATGGGGTTGAGGCCAGTATCGTCGCGCCGCATATCGCTGAAGCGCTTGGCAGTGGTGCGATGGTGCCCACCGTGGTTGCCATGTACGGAGTGGCCGTCATCATCGCGTCTTACATGGCCGGCGCGCTGTCAGACCTGATTGGGCCGCGCCGGGTGATGGCGATTGGCTGCGGTATTTGGGTACTCTTCGAGGCCTGCTTCCTGCTCAGCATGAACCTCGGGTCCGGACCGCTGGTGTTGATAAGCTATTTTTTGCGCGGTTTCGGTTATCCGCTGTTCGCCTTCTCCTTCCTAGTATGGGTGAACACCGTCGTCCCTAAAAAACGGAACGGATCAGCCGTCGGCTGGTTCTACGTCATGTTCACTGGCGGACTACCGACGTTCGGTTCCTTGTACGCCGTGTTTGCTATCCCGGCCTTCGGGGGCGGCTATGGCGGTGAAACGTGGACGATGGCGACTTCGACGCTTGGAGTAGTAGCAGGTTTCCTCATCGTCTGGTTTGGCGTCAAGGAACCCAAGGGCCGGTCGCGGCTCGTGTCGCGAGACCAATCTACTAGTGAGGTTATCTTTAGCGGTTTGCGTCTGGCCGCGACAGAACCGAAGATCTTGATGGGGTTTTTGGTGCGCCTGATCAATACCTCACCCGAATACGGCATGTTCATCATCTTGCCGGCGGTGATTACCACGGAGCTCGGGTGGGGGCAGCAGCGCTGGCTGGTGATGACGATCGCGGTCTACGCCGGAAACATTTTATTCAACGCCTTGTTCGGGGCGATCGGTGATCGTTGGGGTTGGCAGCGCACGGTGAAGTGGATTGGCATTACGGGATCTGCGCTCGGACTGCTCGCCTGGTGGTATGTTGCTCACTGGGTGCCGGCGGGCTCGGAGTGGGGTTTTGTGCTGGCTGTTATCGCCGGTGTCGTGTTCGGTATCATGCTCGCCGGGTTTGTACCAATGGGCGCAATCATGCCGGCTCTGACGAAGGAAAAGGGAGCCGCAATTGCGATGTACACGACCGCGGCAGGCGGCGCAGCATTCTCCGGCGCCGCAGTCGTCGCTCTGGTTAAACCATGGGGTGGCGACGTAGGAGTTGTCTGGGCCTTTGTTGCCCTCTACGCCATCGGCTTCGTGCTCGTCAGCTATCTAAAGGTACCAGAAGACGTAGCAGGAGCACGCAGCCACTAGACCAAGGCACTGAGAGCGCGTTCGAGAAGGTTGCATCAGGTCATGTCCAGCGCCGGACGAGGGTAGCGGTTGCGGCAATGATGATCAGCGTTTCGGCGACGGTGGTGGGCTGTTCGTAGTCGCGGACGAAGCGTCGGTTCTTGATGATCCAGGCGAACGTCCTCTCGGCCACCCAGCGACGGGGCAGGACCGCGAAGCCCATCGTCGAGGTGTTGCGTCGAACGATCTGCAGGGTGATGCGGGTCTTCTGCGCGGCCCAGTGGACCAGGCGACCGGCATGGCCGCCATCTGCGAAGGCATGCCTCACGAACCGGTAGCGAGCGCGACCGCTCTCGACCGAGTGGCTGGGGGCGGGCACCGCGGCGGCCGGCATCGCCCGGATCAATGCGATCGGCAATCGGCGGCTTCGTCGCCACCACCCTGCCCGGCGTTATCAAGGGTGCGAGCGGCAGCCATCCGCCGGCGGTGCTTTCCAGGATCGGCTGCGTCCCGGTCTTCGCGCCGGGACGGAACGGGATGGCGGTAGAGCGGTGACAGGACGTCAGCGCCCGCGCCGCCGACGCTGGTCGAAGAAGACGATGACGATGATCAGGCCGCCGGTGATGATCCTCTGCCAGAACGGGTTCACGTTGAGCAGGTTGGCGCCGTTGTTGATCGTGGTCAGCAGGATGGCGCCGAGGATCGGCCCGATCACGGTGCCGACGGCGCCGAACAGCGAGGTGCCGCCGATCACCGAGGAGGCGATCGACTGCAGCTCCCAGCCGTCGCCGGTGGTGGCGACGCCGATGCCGATGCGCGACGCGGTCATGATCCCGACCAGTGCCGCCAGCGTCGCCGAGATGATGTAGGCCAGGTAGATGGTCGATCCGACATTGATGCCGGACAGGCGTGCCGCCTCGGGATTGCTGC
>CAXTTR010000430.1:0-2615 GCA_964247215.1 uncultured Sphingomonadaceae bacterium | reverse complement strand
GTGCCGGGTGAGCTGCGGCTCGAGATCGTCGATTTGCCTCGACAGGACGCTCTCGACGGTCGCGGCGTCGACCGGTTTGACGCTGGCCTCGAACCCTGCCTCGAACGCGCGCACGAGATGGCGGCCGATCTGGAGCGGCGTCTTGAGCTTGGCAGCAAGCAGGATCGCGGCGTCCTCGGTAAGCACCGTGTCGGGTTCGATTCCAGGCGACAGCGCGGTTCGCAGCGCCCAGTCGATGTAGTCGCGCTGCCGGTCACGGAGCCCGCCGAACTCGAACACTGTCGTCCGGTCGCCGATTTCCTTCATGAGGGGACGCTTCAGATCGTTGCGTAGTTTCGGGTGACCGACGAGGATCACGGCCAGCTGACCGCCGTCCTCGGTGACCAGTTCGACGACCCGCTTCAGTGCAGTCAGTGTTTTGGGATGCAGGTCGTGCGCGTCGTCGACAAACAGCGCGACCGGGCGCTTTGCCTTGCGGAACAGCTCTACCAACTCGCGTTCGCGCCGCTCTGTTTGGGTGGGGATCGAGATGACCTTATCGGATGACAGATCGTAGAAAAGCGCGGCAACCAGTAGCGGCACCGATATCTTGGCCTTCTCGAGGCTCATCGAGCGCGAGACGATAATACGGCCCTCGCGCTCAAGGTCTTCGCGTAGTCGCCGGGTCAGCACGGTCTTTCCCGAGCCGATGGTGGCGGTAAGCGCGATAAGGCGACCGCCGACGATGGCATTCTTCAGATCGTGCGTGAGCTGAGCATGGTGCTCGGTCTCGAAAAAGCCGAGATCGACTGGCGGTCGGGCCAGACCGTAGTAGCGCATCACTTCGGTCTGCATCAGGCGCTCCGTCGATCGCCGGGCGGAAACCGCCGGCGGATTTCGTCCATGACCTCTGGCTTCGACAGCGTGCGCGCGAGCAGCGCGTCGATGAAGGCCCGGTCGTCGTCGCCAAGCTTGCCGAGCGGCAGACGCAGTTCCTCGGAGATCGCGAAGCGCGCCTTGAGCGGGCTCGCGAAGGTGAGTTCAGCAAATGGATCAGGGTCGGTGAACGCGCGCGCTGAGATGTGCGCAGCGCCGTCGTCGAGTTTGCGTCCGATCACCACGACGTCGTCGGTGCCGGCCAGTACCGAGCGGGGAATGCCGATCTTGGTCGCCAGCGCATCGACCCGGTCCGCGCGGACCTCGCGCCGGCTTTTACGATGCTTGCGGTAACGGTGCAGCGGCACCGGTCAGCCGATCGGATCGAACGGACCGTATCGCTCCTCGCCGTGCTCGACCCATAATACCTGATCAAACAGCCCCCACCAGACGACGACGGTCTCGCCGGCAACTTCGGACGTGACCTCGTAGGTGACACCGGCTACGGTCAAACGGCAGTCGAGCCCGACCATGCGGCGTTCGGGCTCGCGCGCGAAGGCGCAGTAGCGCTCCCAGCTGCACATCGCGCGAATGCCGCCGTCGGGCAAATGGCCGAGCCAGTCGTCGATCCGGGAATGCGGCTCGCGGCGATGATCGCCGCTGTTGTAGGTCGCGATATAGCGCGCGAGCCAGCGATTGGTCTCTTCCTCGCTTGCCGGTTCGTGGAAGTGGTAAAGCGTCTCGTGCGCTTCCTTGACGGTGCGGAACGGCCGCTCGACCTTGCCCTTGGCGCGCGCTGTCGTGCGGCGTCCGTCTGAGCCCGCCGGCATGTGCATCAGGACGTTGACGCCCAAACACTCCATCACCCGCTTGAACACCGCCGACTTACCGACCGGGCCGCCGTCGATCTGGAGATTGTCCGGGATACCGCCGAAGGGATTACCCTCCTTGGGCGACATTGCCCGGAACAGGAAGCGCAGCGCCGCCTCGGCATCCTCCCCGTAAACCAAGGCATATTCCTGATAGACGACACCGGAGCGGTCATCGACGACAGAGAACAGCATCAGCGTCGGCGCGCCACCCCGGTCCGGGTCGATCCAGGTCGGAGCTTTCAGCTGCTTGAGGTCCGACGGGCTCATGTCGAAATGCCAAAGCATGTTGGCGCGTTCGGCCTCGTACCGAACCGCGGACGGTTCGCGCGTCATCCGCGCGGCATCTAGTCCGAGCCGTCGCGTATGCCGGTTGAGCGTCGAGGCTGCCAAGCGGCCCTTTGCCAGCTTCACCAAGCCGCGATCGGGGGTCTCCACGCCATGTTCGGCGATGATCTCGAGAATGCGCCGGGTCGACAGACGGCGACCCTGCCGGTTAGTCGTCCGGCTCTTCATTGCCGCGACGACCTCGCACCACCACTCGATCTCGTCCGCGGGCATGACGCGCGGGAGGCCGCGATCGGCACGGTGAGCATCCTTCGACCGGCGCTCGCCGCGAAGAAGCCGGTACAGCGTAGCGCGGCTGACGCCGTAGAGTTCGGCGGTCGAAGTCAGTAGCGGCTGGCGCTCGGGATGTCGGGCGGGAAGTCCTGCCAGACGCCGGCGCAGTGTCACGATCGCTTCTATCGGAACCGTGACGCCGACACTCATCATGCGGCCCGGTGCTGCACTTGGCTGCTCAGGCCGTTATCGAGCAATGCCTGACCCGGGGCCTTGGGACTGCCGTCGCCGTTGACGTAAACATAGAGCGTGGTGGGGGTGCTGCCGAGG
>CAXTTR010000429.1:0-2616 GCA_964247215.1 uncultured Sphingomonadaceae bacterium | reverse complement strand
CCCCTGGCTGGGTTCCCAAACTCCGTCACCGTGATCCCCAATTCCGTCCCAGCACCTGGCCAACTCGTCCCCGCTTCAGGCGTCACTTACCCCGGCGAGCCCTACACTCTGGTAATCAATGGTGTCGTTACGTCCCAACCGGGAATCCCGACAACGCTGCACTTCGGAAAGCTCACTTACCGGCTCGTGCTTGCGCAGGACCTCTCCGATAATATCCACGCCTATGTGTCCGACAACCTCGGCTTCAAGGCTGGTGCGTTCAATGCCAATGTCTTCACCAATCCGCCCGCCTTGCCCGAAACGCTGCAATCTTACGAAGCTGGCGTGAAGACGGAGCTGTTCGACCGCAGGGTGCGATTGAACGTCGCCGGATTTTACTACGACTTCAAAAATGTTCAGGTGCGATCGGGGGCGCCGCCGGCACTGCAGGGCCAGACTATTCTGCAGAATGCAGCAACGGAACGAGTGAAGGGCATCGATGCCGACTTCAACGTCGTTCTCAGTGACAATTTATCGATCAATGGCGGCGTCGAATATCTGCACGGAAGGTATAAGGACTATCCCGGCGCGACTTGCGCAACTCCGGCCTATACGGTGATCGGTGGTGTGCAATACGGTACGCCGATCATCGTCGGTTGCAATCTTGCGGGGCGTAAGCTGCCCTATGCGCCAACGATCTCGGGTGCGTTGGGCTTTGTCTATAAGATCGAGAGTCCTTTAGGCCTCTGGGCTCTGGCCGGTAACGATCACTTCAACAGCAGCTACCCGCTGGTTGCAGATGGCTCCATCCGTCAGGACGCCCACCATATTTTCGACGCATCGCTGATCTGGACCGCACCGACTAAGAAGGTCGACGTTCAGCTTTTCGTGCAGAATCTTACAAACGAATATACCTACACGGCCGGGCTGGTGACATCGATCTTCCACGTCTCACCGGGGCCGCCGCGGACCTTTGGTGTGACGCTCGGCGTGCATTATTGACAGTTAGTCGAGCAGCGCAGCGCTCTGCGAGCAGCCAGTTCGCCTTCAATGTCTCGAAGGGTAAAACGCATGTTGAAAAGAATGACTGCGACAATTGCATCGGCGCTCCTGATTGCAGGGCCGGCAAATGCGCAATCCGCTAAGCCCCAATCAGGGACTTACGTGGTCGAGCCCAACCACACGATGATCGTGTTCGCGGTCAATCACCTGGGCTTCACCACCTACTACGGCCGGTTTACCGGCGCGTCGGGCTCGCTGACGCTGAACGCTGCCAGCCCCGGCGCCAGTCGCGTCGACATCAGCGTGCCGGTCGTCGGCGACATCACCCCCTCAGCCAAGCTGAACGAGGAAATAGCCGGTCCGATGCTGCTCGATGCCGGCAAGTTCCCGACGATGACCTTCCGTTCGACCAGGATAATGATGACCGGCCCACGCACCGCTGACGTGTTCGGCAACCTGACCTTGCATGGGGTCACTCGCCCGGTGGTGTTGGGGGCGACCTTGCATGGCTTCGGCCCGCATCCGCGCGAGAAGAAGACGGTGGTTGGCTTCGACGCGACCGGCCATATCAATCGCAGCGAGTTTGGCGTTTCCTATGGAGTGCCGGTCGTCAGCGACAACATCGACCTCACACTGAGTGCCGAGTTCGATCTGGTCCCGTCCTGATTGAGCAGGTCTCGAGCAGCGGAGGGTCTCCTTCGTCCAAGCGAGCAAAGGTTATCGCTGGCCGGGCACGACTTGGCTTCGAAAACTTCGGAGAAGATAGATGCAACTGGCTGATCGCCGGAACACGGACGAGCCTCGCTACACGCGTGTAGCGATGATTCTGCACTGGATGATCGCCTTCTTCATCATCCTGAACCTCGCGATTGGGCCTTTTATGGGAGGTCTTCAGGAGCCATACCGGACGCTCGTCGCTCGGCTCCACGAATCATCGGGCATCACCGTATTGACGCTCACGGTGCTTCGAATCATGTGGCGCCTGACCCATCGACCGCCGGCATTAGATTCCGATCTGACTCGAGTTGAGCGGGCGACCGCCCATTCTGTGCACTTCATCCTATACGTCGCCATGCTCGGTTTACCTCTTTCCGGATGGGCCATTATTTCCGCCCATCCGCCGATGTATGAGACAGTGGCTGCCCCGGCCGGTGGGGCAGCTGTTCCGACGACCGCGCGCAACAGGGTTCAAAAACGTATCATACTCTGGGGCTTGGTGCCGCTCGAGCCGATCGGGCCGATCCAGGCGATCGCTTTCGATCCCAATGGCGGCAAGGAACGACAAAAAGCGCTGCACGAGTCACTTGCACGAGCACATGCTACGGCAGGGTACCTCCTGCTGGCAGTGTTGGTCCTCCACATCCTGGGCGCTCTCAAGCATCAATGGTTCGACGGTCACGCCGAATTCTACCGCATGGGCATCGGCCCGTCATCGCGCCGGAAGCGATCGGCTTAACGCTCTTGCCCTTCGCAGCCCTCCCAAGCGGGGTCCGGGGCCACCCTCGATCCGATCGGCTGTGGCCTAGCGTGCGCGAGGGTCCGTCGTTTGGAAACTCTGAACGCGGAGGCTATGCCGGTGTGCCGCCAGCCGGGCGCAGCATGATGCGGGACAGAACCTTGGACGATCACGCCGGC
>CAXTTR010000428.1:0-2667 GCA_964247215.1 uncultured Sphingomonadaceae bacterium | reverse complement strand
ACTTCGCGTTGCGCTCGGGTCTTGAACTTGGCGAACAGCTGCTCCAAGCCAGCTCTCGCCCAACCGCGATTTTTGCTAGCAACGACGATATGGCACTCGGCGTCCTGATGGCCGCGATGAAGACCGGCGTCACGGTTCCCGATCAACTGTCGATTGCTGGCTTCGACGATGCCCCGATCGCCCGCGCGGTCTGGCCGGGCATCACCACCATCCGCCAGCCCAAGGCCGAGATGGCAACTGCCGCGGTCGATATTCTGGTCGACCCTGGTTACCGCGGCAACGTCAGCGCCGCCAAGTACAAGCAATTGTTAGGTTATGGACTGATACCCCGATTAAGCACCGCGCGGCGGTGTTGAGGTTATGACGACGACAGTAGTCCGCGCCCGCTCGGGGCGCTATATGACGGCGGCTGCACTGCGAAGGAATGACGCATGAAGGCCACTTCGATCCTCGCCACCATCGGCCAGACGCCACACATCCGTATGGCGCGGTTGTTCCCCGACCACGAAGTGTGGATCAAGTCCGAGCGCTCCAACCCCGGCGGCTCGATCAAGGACCGCATCGCGCTCGCGATGATCGAGGCGGCCGAATCCTCGGGCGAGCTGCAGCCGGGCGGCACCATCGTCGAGCCTACCAGCGGCAACACCGGCATCGGGCTGGCGGTGGTCGCCGCGGTCAAGGGCTATAAGCTCGTGCTCGTCATGCCCGAGTCGATGTCGCTTGAACGGCGGCGCCTGATGCTGGCGTACGGTGCGAGCTTCGACCTGACGCCGCGCGAGAAGGGCATGAAGGGCGCGATCGAGCGCGCTACCGAAGTCGTCGCGGCGACGCCCGGTGCGTGGATGCCCGGCCAGTTCGAGAACCCAGCCAATATCAAGGTCCACATTCGCACCACCGCGCGCGAGATCCTGGAGGACTTCGACGACCTGCCGATCGACGCACTGATCACCGGCGTCGGCACCGGCGGGCATATCACCGGCGTCGCTGAAGCGCTCAAGCCGATCTGGCCGAAGCTGAAGGTATTCGCGGTCGAGCCGACGCTGTCGCCGGTGATCTCGGGCGGTCAGCCCGGCCCGCACGCCATCCAGGGCATCGGCGCGGGGTTCATCCCGGCAAACCTGCACACGCAGTTGCTTGACGGCGTCATCCAGGTTGCCCCCGACGACGCCAAGGCATGGGCACTGCGCGCGGCCAGGGAGGAGGGCATGCTGGTCGGGATCTCAAGCGGCGCGACGTTGTGCGCAATCTCGAAAAAGTTGCCTGATCTGGCTCCGGGCGCGCGGGTGCTGGGGTTCAACTACGATACCGGCGAGCGCTATCTGTCGGTGCCGGACTTCTTGCCGACTGAGTAGGACGGCGCTCCGGCGGCCGGATATAGCGTCACCTCGACGATCTCCGGTGGTACGCCGAAGCGAATCGGGAACGCCGTTGTACCAAGTCCGGACGACACGATCAGCCGCCGCCCGCCCTCGACGAACAGCCCGCGGGCGTAGTGATCACCGTGCATCGACTCGATCGCCGCCGCGCCGATCAGCGGCAGCTTTACCTGGCCGCCGTGGGTGTGACCGGCCATCGACAGTGTCACCGATGCAGGCACGGTATCCCACGCGTCGGGGTTGTGCATCAGCAGCAGCACCGGCTTGCCCGGCGGAATACCGGCCAGTGCCGCATCGACCCGCGACCAGCCCGTTGTGAAGTCGTCGAGCCCGGCAACAATCAGCGGCCCGGCATCGGCCCATCGGTTGTCGAGGTAGATCAGTCCGTAGCGCGGTACGACGACCATCGTCCAGAACGGGTCGTCGTGGTTGCCGCGCACGACGAACACTCCGAGCGGAGGGTGCAGCGCCGCGAACGGCCGGATCCCGACGTCGAGATTGTCGTAGCCGTGCAGCGCGTTGATCTTGCCCCCGACATAGTCGCCGGTCAGCACGACCATGTCGGGGTGCAGCGCCGCGACCTGCGCGACGATCGCCTCCAGTCGCGCGACGGGCATGTCGGGCTTGCTGAGATGGGTGTCGCTAAGCTGGACGATGCGGATCGGCGGCTGGCCGGCGGGCCAGTCCGGGACGGCAATGCGGTAGCGGACGACGATGGGGATTGCGGTGGCGTTGCGGTAGCCGAGCGCGGCGACAAGCGCGATGGCGAGCGCCGCAAGGATCGTGATGAGCGCAAGGCGGCCGAGAAAACGTAGCACCGCGATCCTTGCTGCTTCTTAGCCTTCTCCCGTTCTTACGGGAGAAGGTTGGATGAGGATCTTACTTTCTTGCCACCGGCGCGAAGCAGGAAGGCAACAAGCAAGCAAGTCCTTCACCCAACCCTCTACCGCAAGCGCGGAAAAGGGTTAGAAAGACTCAGGCCGCCGCCTTCATCGCCGCGCGCCCGTAGAACGTCTCCCCCGCCGCTGCCATGTCGCGCAGCAACTGCGGTGCGGCGAAGCGTTCCCCATGCCGCTGCGTCAGGCCGTCGAGCACCGCGACGACGTTCGCCAGCCCGAGCGTGTCCATGTGGCTGAACGGCCCGCCGGTGAACGGCGCGAAGCCCCAGCCGAAGATCGCGCCGAGATCGCCGTCTTCGGGGGTTTCGAGAACGCCTTCGGCGAAGCACCGCGCGCACTCGACCATCTGCCGGTACAGCAGGCGCTCTCTGATTGCCTCCGGCGTGGCGCGG
>CAXTTR010000427.1:0-2670 GCA_964247215.1 uncultured Sphingomonadaceae bacterium | reverse complement strand
GCGGTGACCGCGGTCGTGCCGGTCCAGCTTCGCAGCAGGTTCATGTCGGCGACCGCAGGCACGGTAGCGATCGCGGCGCACAGGTTGCCCATCAAGGAGGTCTCGCTGGCCACAGGCGTCCGACCCAGATCGAACGCGCCCGCCGCGTCACGCCGGAGTCGCGCTGGCCAGCCGCCACCAATAAGAACATTGCCGGCATACGTCTGCTTCATCGACAACCGGCGACCAACATGCTGCACCAGGTGCGGCAGAAATGGTGCGACGCGTTCCGTCGCGTTCATCATCAAGGCGACGGGGAAAATCGGCAAGTGGATGTTGGCGAGTGACGCGACGCGCCCACTCCATGCGCCTGCGGCAATCAGCACTTGTCGCGCAACGACCGCTTGCTCCGCGCTGTCGCGACGCAGCACTGCGCTGAAGCCATGACGCGTTGCTTCGAGCGCGATCACTTGCGTACCGATGCGAAGTTCGGCACCCGCATCTTGAGCGGCGCGGACGTAAGCGGGTATGACGCTGCGGGGGTCGGCATGACCCTCGTCCGCGAGGAAACCGGCGGCAACAATTCCTGCTGACAAATAGGGTGCGATCCGACGAGCCTCGGTCCCGTCGATCAAGCGTGAGCGCAGTCCCGCCGCCTGCTCGCGCCGCACCTTGGCTTCGAGCAGGGTCACCTCGTCGGCCGTCTCGGCCACCATCAGTCCGCCATCCTGCCGCACGTGGAGATCGGCACCCAGCTCGGCTTCTAGCCCGGCCCAGTCGTCGATTGCTATACGACTGATCGCGATGATTCGGGCGGCCTCGTCCGCCAGCCGCTCGCCATTTTCCAGAAACCGTCGTTCGATCTGGAAGTGCAGCGATCCGGCATTCTGACCCGACGCGCCAATATTGGGATGCCCCGCATCGACGAGCAGCACTGAAGCGCCCGCGCGCGCGCTGTGCCAGGCGGTCGCGGCACCGATCAGACCGGCACCGATGACCAGGACATCGACGCTGGCCGCGGTCATGCGGTCGCATCGGTCCGCGACGGCGCGCGGACAGTTGCAATGAGCAGGCTCACCAGCACCGCCGTCGTGGCGTTCAGGCCAAGCGCCACCAAGCCGGGCTCCCAACCCGGCAGCGCCACGTGCCATAGCGCGACGGCCGCTGGGTGGAGCAGCGCCAGATAACCGACTAACAGCCCGGCCAGCACGCCCAGCGCGTGCGCGCGCCGCCACACCAGTGCGAGCACTCCGCCGGGTGCCAGCATCCCGATCGAGGCATAGGCCGACAGCCCGATCTTCACGATGGATCCCGTCGCGTCGAGCGTCAGATAGATCGCGACAGCGGCGAACCCGATCATTGACAGCCGCGAGATCAGCAGCGTCGTCCGTGGGCTGATCCCGCCCCACGCCGGGCCGACAATATTCCGCGCGAAGATCGTTCCTGCCGTCATCAGCAACACCGAGCCGGGCACCAGAGCCAGCAGGGAAGCCGTGCCCGCGAAAACGCCGACGAGCCATGCGGGATAACGGGACGCGACGAACTGAAGCAGCGCGGCATTGGGGTTCCCGCCCGGCACGGCGGTCCTGGCGACGATCACCGCGAAGCCCAGCAGGATTATGAAGAAGTAGGACAGCGAGTAGATCGGCTGCCAGATCGCATTCTGACGTAGCGCGCGCTCGCCGGAAGCGGCGTAGCTGAGCTGGAACATATGCGGGAAGAACCACGTGCTTGCCGCTACGTTCAATGCGGAGGTGACGAACCACGCTGTCGTCAGTCCTGCAGCCGGGTCGGCCCCGGGAAAAGCCCCCAGTCCCGGGCGCAACGCCTCGGCCCGGTGGAACACGTCGGCGAGCGACGTCGCGCCGACATGGCCGGCGACACCGAAGCTGAGCGCGATCACTAGCACGAGCATCAGAACATCTTTGACACCCGCCGCGAAGGCCGCCGAGCGCAGCCCGGCCAGGAACACGAACGCCAGCATCAACATCGCCGCGGTAATTACGCTGGTAGTCCGGCCTACCGCTCCGACGGTAAGCTGGAGTACCAGGCTGAGCGCGGTCAGTTGCACCTCGACATAGACGATCGTTGCGAACAGGCCGGCGATCGCGACCACGACCCCCAGCCATTCCGAGTCATATTTGCGCGCGAAGAAGTCTGCTTGCGTGACGAGGCCGTCGCGCCGGCCCGCGCGCCAGATCTGCGGGGTCAGCCAGTAGCCGACGACGGAGGCGAGCGAGACCGACGTGAGGGCGAGATAGGCCGGCGCCCCATAGGCCCAGGCAAAGCCGGAAATCCCAAGCACGGCGAAGGTGGTGTAGATCTCGCCGGCGTTAACAAACCAGAAGATCATGAAGCCGAGCCGACGCCCACCGATCGCCCACTCCTCCACAGTGCGGGCCCGCATCCGGCGGCCACCGTAAAGCACCGCGCCGGCTATGGTGATGAGTAACACGGTACAGGCGATTATGGCGATCATCCGTCACTATCCTCGCTCGTCCCGACGGCTGTCTCGTCACGCCAAAAGACGAAGGAGATCGCTGCCGAGGAGACTAGGATGCCGGCCATCTGCCACGCCATCTGGAACGGCAATCCAAGCGGCCGCCATGCAATCTGGTTGGCGAAGCCTGCAGCGCCGAGCTGCCAAGCGAACGGCAGCAGCAGGGCGAGCCGGTACCAGCGCCCCGGTCG
>CAXTTR010000426.1:0-2678 GCA_964247215.1 uncultured Sphingomonadaceae bacterium | reverse complement strand
CCGGCTCGGCGGGTTGTAGGGGATCATGAACACCCCGCATTGCATGGCCATTACGATGCTCCTTGGTCAGACGAAGGTGCCGGCGGCGTCCTTGGTCGAAAATCGGGGCGCGACCTTGCTGATGAAAGCGTCGAGTTCGGCCTGATTGGCATCGGGTTCGAGGTGCCCCTGGCCGAACATCAGGAATAATTCGTCGAACCCGAGCCGGTCGTGCGCGCGGCCGATCTGCTCGGCGATCTCGTCGGCGCTGCCGATCAGCACATTGGGCGGGCGCTGGCCCATCGGGATGAACCACTCGTCCCAGAACCACATATGCTCTTCCATGAGCTTGGCGGCATGGTCCTTGTCGTCGGTAAGCATGAGAAAGCCGCCCCAGGCGGACGCCTGCGTCGCCGTCACGTCGCGGCCGGCCTTCGCGGCAGTGGCGATATAGCGCTTGTTGAGCGAGTCACAGAAATCGAGATTATCGGAGAGCACGATCAGCTTGCCGCCCTCCTCCGCCCAGAAATCGATCGTGCGTCCCGACGCGGCGAAGCCGCCATAGATCGGCGGGTGCGGGCGCTGGTACGGCAGCGGCGCGATGCCGATCTGGCGGACGATGCCGTGCTCGTCCTGGCCCTTGCCGTATTTGGCATAGGCCGGGTGACCGCCTGAGCCGCTTTCGGGCGGGAACTGCCAGTTTTCGCCCTTGTGGCTGAACACGTCGCTGGTCCACGCCTTCTTGATGACGCGGACGCCCTCCTCGAAGAGCGAGCGGTCCGCGCATCCTGGTCATCGCGGGCTTTGACGTTATCGGGCGTCGTCGCGCCAACGCCTTCCTTGATCGCATAGGCATCGACCCAGCGGGCGTGATAGCCGCGGGTAAAGCCGCAATAGAGCCGGCCCTGGAGCATGTGATCGAGCGTGGCGATCTCCTCGGCGACGCGCACCGGGTTATGCGTCGTCATGGTGTAGCCCATGATACCGGCGTGCATTCGCTTGCAGTGCTGGCCCACGAACAGACTGAACATGCCAGGGTGGTTGTTCGCCTCGAACCCTTCAACCTGCAGATGATGCTCGGGCTGGCAGTAGCCGTAGAAACCGAGCTCGTCGGCGAGCTTCACGTAGCCACGCACCTCATCGAGGAAACGCTGGTATAATTCGGGACGCTGCCCGGCCATGCCGGCCTCGATCTCCTTCCGCCGGCCGATCACTCCGGTTTGCATCAGGTGAAATTTCATCTTGAACCCGCCCCAATTGTCGGTGCCGGGTTACGCTCCCGGCTTCATCGGAACAGAACAACTGATCCCGTCCGACTTGTCAACTTCCACGTTGACAGACCTTAAAACGGTTTCGCATATTGTTTGCAGTTAGCGACAAAGCTGACATTGGGGAGTTGATTTGGCATCGCACGGTAAGTTGATCACCACCGAGGTGTCGACGCTCGGCGATCTCCTGTTGAGCGCCGCCGGGCGCTTTCCCGGCCGCGATGCACTGGTCATGCCGCAGCAGCGCGCCAGCTACGATGACCTGGTCGCGGGCGCGATGCGCGTGGCACGCGCGCTAGCCGGTTTGGGCGTGCGGCAAGGCGCGCACGTCGGGCTGCTCATCCCGAATTGCGTGGAATATGCTGAGTGCCTGTTCGGGATCACATTGCTGGGCTGCGTCGCGGTCCCGATGAGCACACGTTACAAGTCGAACGAATTACGGCACATCGTCAGGGACGCGATGCTCGGCACCATACTGACCAGCGCTCATCGCGACGACCCCGCCGACTTCCCGGCGCTGCTTGCCGAAGCCTGTGTCGATGCAGACTTCGACGTGCCGACCGTCGCGCTGGTTCGCGGCGAAACCAGTGGCAACATGCTCGGGGCGAAAGCCTTCTTCGCCCGTTCAACATCGGTTGACGAAGCCGTGGTGGAGGCTGCCCGTCGGCGCGTCCGGGTCCGTGATCCGGCGCTTATCATCTACACATCGGGAACCACCGCCAATCCGAAAGGCTGCGTCCTGTGTCATGAAGCAGCGACGCGGGGCCCGGTCGAGCGGGCGCGCTACCGGCTGGCGACGGGTGGTCACGAGGTCACCTGGGCCGCTGGACCGCTATTTCATATCGGCAGCCTGTCGCCCTTCATCGGCTCGATCGGGGCGGCAGGGACATTCCTGACCGACAGCTTTTTCGAGGCCGGACGCGCGTTGGCTCTGCTCAGCGAAAATGGGGCGACGCTGGCGTGGCCATGGTTCCCGGCGATCGTCCAGGCGCTGATCGATCATCCCGCTTTCAATCCGCAGCAGCTTGCCGCGCTACGCTATCTGTTCCTCATCGCCCCGCCGCCGCTGGTCGAGCGCGTGCAGGCGATACTGCCGGAGGTCGAAGTGATGCAAGCGTGCGGGATGACCGAAACGGGGGGCATCTTCGCGCTGGCCGACCGCAGCGAAGCGCGCACTTTGCGGCCGGTGACCCACGGCAAAGCGGCACCGGGCGTCGAATTGCGGATCGTCGAGCCGGGGTCGAGTTCCGACCTGGCTGACGGTACGCTGGGTGAAATCCTGGTTCGCGGCTTCAACGTTATGGACGGCTATTGGAACGCTCCAGAAAAGACGGCCGAGGCGTTGTCGCCCGACGGCTGGCTGCGGACGGGTGATCTCTGCACCCGCCTTTCCGACGGTAATCTCGTTTTTGGCGGCCGTCACAAGGATAT
>CAXTTR010000425.1:0-2678 GCA_964247215.1 uncultured Sphingomonadaceae bacterium | reverse complement strand
TCTGGAGCATGTGCGCGCTCAGCCGCGTCGCAATCGCGGCTTAGCACAACAGCCTCTCCTGTCCTTACGGGAGCGGGTCGGGCAAGCGACTTGCTGCTTCTTTCTCGCTCAAACCCCGCCGGTCGCCAGGCTGTACACGATCGTCCCGAGCGCCCCCACCAGCAGGACCGCGCTGGCGAGCATCTGGATTAGAAACCCCGCACTGCGCTTGGCCGGGTCGCGCATGTAACCTGCAGCGTATGCCACGCGTCCGACGATCCAGACCAGCCCCAGGCCGGCCGCCGCCAGTTCATTCACGTAGAATGCGAACAGCCATAGACTGACGAGGAAGATCGGCAGCCATTCGAGCGTGTTCAGATGCGCCCGCACGGCGCGCTCGAGCAGCGGATCGCCGGTCATCGCTGGCGGCTTGATGCCGGATTTGCCGCGCGCCTGCGCGACTTGCAGGCTCATCCAGAAATAGACCAATAGCGTCAGCAACGTCACGACTGCAGTCCAGCGGTGCCCGTACATCATACAAATGTCCCGTCTGGTTGGCGCTCCAGCCGAGCCGGCCAGCCCGTCGCAAGCTAATCGTTATGACAGACCTACGCTGTTACGCGCTTAAATGGTAACAGTCGGCGGCGCGCCGCTAGACCGATACTTGCGAAGCCAATCGTGAGCATCGCCCAGGATGCAGGTTCTGGAACCGCGTCAGAAGTATAGGTGACACCGCCAAAGCCGTCAAAGTTCAAAACCGCGGTTGAGACTAGTTGAAAGACGTTTTCTTTAGAGGTGCTGTAGTTAAGTAGTAAGTAGTACGGATACTGCGTGACATAGAAGTTTGCAGCGGTCAGCGTGTAATCTGGCGCGATTGTAAAGCTATTAGCTGCCACGTGCCCTCCCGACAGCAGGTTGTTTCCGGGCTGTGCAGGGACGCTCGTGCTTGTCGAGGTCAGGACATAGGCCGCTACTGCAGCAACTCCGGTACCTGTGGTGGCAAATTTAAGCTCGCCAGTAACATGCCCAGGGTTTTGAGCTCGGCCATCTAAAACGAATTTTATAGTGATTACAGCGGCCGCCGGGGTCGCCGAAACGGCTGCTACCGACACGCCTAATACTGTCACAAGCTGACGTGCAGTCCGCATGTCGATATCCTCCCAAAAACGGCGAGCATAGGCATAACATTACGGTTACGCAACGTATAGCCCTGAACGTTGCTATTAGTAATTAATATCGCTTGCCTGTCCGGTGGACTGACGCTTTCTCGCACCTATAGCGCCATGACATCGCAGGATCGGCTTCAGCATTTTGCACATCGGTCGGCGTCGCTTATACAATTCACACTCTCGTATTCCCGTATCCGAAAGCTCCGCATGCTGTCTTCGCTCCGCTTCGACCACGGCGACACTATCGAGATGCTGCGCGACAGCGTCCGCGCTTTCGCCGCAGCCGAGATCGCGCCGCGCGCCGCCGAGATCGATGCGCACAACCAGTTTCCGCGCGACCTGTGGACGAAGCTTGGTGAGCTCGGGCTGCACGGCATCACCGTCGCCGAGGATGACGGCGGCGCCGGGCTTGGCTATCTCGCGCACGTCGTCGCGGTCGAGGAGATCAGCCGGGCGTCGGCCAGCGTCGGGCTGAGCTACGGCGCGCACTCGAACCTGTGCATCAACCAGATCGCACGCTGGGGCACCGCCGGCCAGAAGGCGCGTTATTTGCCCAAGCTGATCAGCGGCGAGCATCTCGGCAGCCTGGCGATGTCCGAAAGCGGCTCGGGATCGGACGTCGTCTCGATGCGGCTCAAGGCGGACAAGCGCAATGACCGCTACATCCTCAACGGCTCGAAGTTCTGGATCACCAACGGCCCGGGCGCGGATACTTTGGTGGTGTACGGCAAGACCGACGCCGCAGCGGGCGCGCGCGGGATTACCGCCTTCCTGATCGAGCGCGGCATGGCGGGGTTCAGCACAGCGCAGAAGCTCGACAAGCTTGGTATGCGCGGCTCCGATACGTGCGAGCTCGTTTTCGAGGATTGCGAGGTGCCCTACGAGAACGTGCTTGGCGAGGAAGGCCGCGGCGTTCAGGTGCTAATGTCGGGGCTCGATTACGAGCGCGTCGTGCTAGCGGGCGGGCCGCTCGGGATCATGGCGGCCTGCCTCGATGTCGTCGTGCCATACGTCCATGACCGCAAGCAGTTCGGCCAGGCGATCGGCGAATTTCAGCTGATGCAGGGCAAGCTCGCCGACATGTACGTCGCGCGCTCGACCAGTCAGGCCTATACGTATGCCGTCGCGCAAGCCTGCGACCGCGGCGAGACCAGCCGCAAGGACGCGGCCGGGTGCATCCTGTACACCGCTGAAAAGGCGACGTGGATGGCGCTCGAAGCGATTCAGGCGCTTGGCGGCAACGGCTATATCAATGACTATTCGACAGGACGTCTGCTCCGCGATGCCAAGCTTTACGAGATCGGCGCGGGCACCAGCGAAATCCGCCGTTACCTGATCGGGCGCGAGATGTTCGAGGAAGCGGCATGATCGATCCCGCAGTCCATCCGCACGAGAAAAGTTAAAGTTAAATCCAGTACGGTTTACGCCTGCACACAGCACCCGCTGCCCCAGCGCAAGCTGGGCCCATGGTCGAGCGAGTGACAGCCCTGCCCGAAGATGGGTCCCAGCTTGCGCTGGGACGGCGGGTGA
>CAXTTR010000424.1:0-2683 GCA_964247215.1 uncultured Sphingomonadaceae bacterium | reverse complement strand
TCACCCCAGCCGCTCGGCCAGATGATCCGCCACCCGCATTGCATTCGCAATGATCGTCAGTGTCGGATTCACCGCGCCGATTGACGGGAAGAACCCGGCATCGACCACGTACAGGTTGTCGACTTCGTGCGCCCGGCAGTTCAGGTCGAGCACCGATGTCGCCGGGTCGGTACCGAAGCGCAGCGTGCCCGCCTGGTGCGCGGTGCCGCCGATCGGGATATCCTTGCCGAGATAGAGCGATCGTTCGAGCAGATGCGGGTGCGCGTCGATCGAAGCGAGCATATCCTTGAGCTTGGTCCGTAGCCGGTGGTGCGCCTCGCCGCCGGTCGGTTCGACATGCAGCGTGACGCGGCCATCCTTCGCCATGACGATGCGATTGTCGGGCAGCGGCAGGTCCTCGCTCATCACCCAGAAATCGAGCGAATGCCGCGCCAGCTGATCGAACGGCATTTCGGGGAACCACGACAGCCACGCCGGCAGCGCCTCGCCGCGGACCTGCTCGCCGTGCGACTTGCCGAGCAGCTGGATACCGCCGAGCGGAAACTCCCAGTCGTCCGCCCCGAAGTAGAAGTCGTTCAGCGCCATGGTCTTCTGGAAGACGGTATCGTTCGGCTCGCGCGAGATCGCCATGAACGCCGAGTTGTTGTGGCGCATGTAATTGCGCCCGACCTGGTCCGAGCCGTTCGCCAGCCCGTTCGGGTGCTTGTCGCTTGCCGAGCGGAACATCAGCAGCGCCGACGACAGCGCCCCGCACGCCGAGACGACGATATCGGCCGAATAGACCTCCGCCTGTCCGCCGCGGTTGACGTGCACGCCGGTGACGGTGCGCCCGCTCGCGTCGGTTTCGAGCCGGTCGACATAGGCCCCGGTCAGCAACGTGACGTTGGGGTAAGCGAGCGCGGGGTCGACGGCGATGATCTGCGCGTCCGCCTTGCCGTTGGTCAGGCAGGGAAAACCATCGAACGCATCGCAGCGGATGCAGGCGCTGTGCGGGTCGACCTTGCCGTCATGCTCGTCGAGCAGGATCGCCAGGGGTTGCGGGAACGGGTGGTGGCCGATGCGTTCGAGGTTGTCGCACAAGGTCTGAATGCGCGGCTCATGGCGGACGGCGGTGTACGGGTAAGGCGCGCTCGACCACGGCTCGGTCGGGTCCATCCCGCGAGTGCCGTGGACGTGATACAGTCGTTCGGCGCGGGTGTAATAGGGCTCGAACACGTCGTAGCTCAGCGGCCAGGCGGGCGAGATGCCGTCGGCGTGGTGCAGTTCGCCGAAGTCGCGCTCGCGCAGGCGGATCAGTGCCGCCCCGTAAACCTTGGTGTTTCCGCCGACGCAGTAATGCAGCCCGGGGTGGAAACGGTTGCCATCGCGGTCGTACCAATCCTCTTTCGCCTGATACTTACCGTCGACGAACACCGCGGTCGGGTCCCAATTGTCGCGCTCGCGCTTCAGATAGCCGCCACGTTCAAGCAGCAGGATGCGCTTGCCGGTCTTTGCCAGTTCAAGCGTCAGCGTACCGCCGCCAGCGCCTGAACCGATGATGATAACGTCGTAGTGGTCGGTCATGAGATACCTATGCCGCATTCAGATCAGGACGAGTATGGTAAACGTGCATCAATGGATCGTGGTCTGTCGCCAACGCCTGAAACGGTGCTCCAGACGACATTGACAAATGTACTTATTTGGTTATAGTTCAACCTGTCGTGCTGATTGTGTGCCTGACTCCGCTGGTGCCGCAATGCAAACGTCAGCGGTGAGCCGAAGTTTCAGCGGCCGAACCGCGAAAAAGGTACTTCAACTAACGTGTTGCAATGACAAGGAAATCGGCGTTTCGGCTGTCGCTTTTGGGTCGCCTTTCAGCTTTTGGCCGGCAAGCGCTCACCCCTCCGCTCGCAACGGCCGGCGGAGTAATGCTTCGATGACGTTCGACACCGCGGCTTCGCCCGCGATCAGCGCGGCGACGGCGGTGGCGATCGGCATGTCGACGCCGAGCGCCCGGGCGGCGGCGGCGAGGACCGGGGCGGTGGTGGCACCTTCGGCCACGGTGCGGCGCTCGGCCTGAATGTCGACGGCGGGGCGGCCTTGACCGAGTGCGATGCCGAGGCTGAGATTGCGCGATTGGGTCGAGCCGCAGGTCAGCACGAGGTCGCCGAGCCCCGATAAGCCGCTCAGCGTCGCTGCGTGCGCGCTCTTGGCGGCACCGAAGCGCAGCATCTCGGCAAAGCCCCGGCTGATCACCGCGGCGCGGGCGTTGTCGCCGAGCCCGGCGCCGATGACGACACCGCAGGCGACCGCGAGCACGTTCTTGACCGCGCCGCCGACCTCGGCCCCGATGACGTCGGCGCTGAGGTAGGGGCGGAAGTGCGGGCGGGCCAGACGGGCGGAGAGCTTTGCGCCGAGATTGGCGTCGGCGCAGGCGAGGGTCACGGCGGTCGGCAGCCCGCGCGCCACTTCGGCGGCGAACGTCGGCCCCGACAGCACCGCGCACGGCCAGCCGGGCAGCACCGCGGCGGCGATCTCCGAGAGCAGCAGCATGGTGCCCGCCTCGATGCCCTTGGCGCAGAGCAGCAGCGGGCGCGGTGACAAGGCGCTCAACCGGGTGAGCAGCGCGCGGACATGCTGCGCCGGGGCGACGACAAGCACGGCGTCGGTGCTTGCCGCGTCGATCAGGTTCGTCGTCGCGCGG
>CAXTTR010000423.1:1964-2717 GCA_964247215.1 uncultured Sphingomonadaceae bacterium | reverse complement strand
ATGACGAGCCGGCGCTGAAGCAAGACATCATCGCGCTGGCCAAGCAGTACGGGCGCTACGGCTATCGCCGGGTGACCGCACTGCTGCGCCATGCCGGTTGGACGGTGAACCGCAAGCGCGTCGAACGCATCTGGCGCAAGGAGGGCCTGAAGGTACCGCAAGGGCAGCCAAAGCGTGGTAGGCTATGGTTGAACGACGGGTCGTGCATCCGGTTGCGACCGGAGTATCCGGGGCATGTCTGGGCGTATGACTTCGTTGAAGGCCGGACGCACGACGGTCGCAAGTTTGCGCATCCTCACCATCATCGACGAGGCCAGCCGGGAATGCCTGGCGCTCGTCGTCGCGCGCCAGCTCAAGCATGAAGATGTGTTGGCAGCCTTGGCGGAGCTGTTTATCGCACGAGGGCCGCCGGCCCATATCCGGTCCGACAACGGTGCCGAGTTCATCGCTACCGCCGTGCAGGAGTGGCTGGCGAAGATCGGCGTAAAGACGCTCTGCATCGCGCCGGGCTCGCCATGGGAGAACGGCCATAGCGAGAGCTTCAACGGCTCGCTTCGCGACGAACTGCGCGGGTGGCGAGATCTTCTACAGCCTCGCAGAGGCCAAGGTGCTGATCGAGGCGTGGCGGCGTCACGACAACACCGTGCGGCCGCACAGCAGCCTCGGCTATCGCCCGCCGGCGCCGGAAGCAGCGACGCCGCCATTGCCGGCCTCCAGTTCCGCTTCGCTCCACCTCCGACCGGCAATGGCGGG
>CAXTTR010000423.1:0-1954 GCA_964247215.1 uncultured Sphingomonadaceae bacterium | reverse complement strand
GATTACATGAGCGGGTTCCAATGGGGTAAGCCGCAAATTCGGTAAGATTTTGCCACACCCGCTCTTCGAGGGCACCAATTACGATTGAACTTGCAACGAGCTTCATCGTACCTCCAATCGGCTCCAGTGCATCGCCGTTCAACAGTAGTCCGTCGCCGACAATCGGTCGCTTAGCACGGTTCAGCTTCGCGCCGACACTGCGTTCGAGTTGGTGGCGTCAGTCCAAGCCTTTCAAAAAAGAGAGTTCCGGGAAAGCATCGAACGGTAGATTGACCGCTTAGCACCGCCTAACAAGCGTTCATGGGAGCACAAGCTGATTACGAATTGATCGAAGCAATTCCTGCCGTCGAGGACTATCTTCGGCTGCGCCGCATCAGCGGCCTCACGCCTAGGAGTATAGAGGCTGCGCAGACCGGGCTACCGGGCAGCTTCTTTGCGGTTTGCGTCCGCCAAGGCAATGAGATGATCGCGATGGGTCGCATCATCAGTGATGGCGCTCTGTTTTTCCACCTTGTTGATGTGGCGGTTGACCCGGCACATCAAGGCAAGGGGCATGGCAAGACCGTCGTAGCGGCGCTATTAGCACATGTGCGAAAGGTCGCACCTGCCGAAGCCTATGTTTCACTAATGGCGAACGGTGAGGCGCATCGGCTGTATACGCCATTCGGTTTCTCGTTTGTCACGCCCGAAGCTCGCGGCATGGCGCTTTGGTCTTGCCCGGGTAACAATGTAGCCTAGCGGCAGGGCTTACAGCCTCTCCCGCGAACGAACCAGACCGTGTGAAAGTCGCGTCTGCGATTCCGCCGGACCGCAGATCGGCGTATGCTACGGGCATGGCATATATCAAGGGTCACGCGCGCGACCAGGCGCTGCTGCTGCCGGCATCGGTTGAGGATTACGTGTCCGCGGACAACCCGGTGCGCTTCATCGATACCTTCGTCGACGATCTTGATCTGGCCGAGGCTGGACGAGCGGCTGGAGAAGTACCTCGCGCAGTTGGATGACGCCGACCGGGGCGAGGAGGCAGGCACGACCAGACGGAGCGAGGCACTGGCCGTGAAGCCGCAGATTGCTATCACTGCCCCGCCGATAGACGATGACTGCTGAGGTGGTGCGCGTAGGTGATGGCACGTCGGTGTCTCGCCGTTAAAGCTTCTTTGCTTCAATCCAGTCGCCGATCGCATCGGCAAGCTCTGCCTTGCGCTCGAGCGGTAGCCAGTGCGCACCTTTCAGCCTCGTGACGGTCAAGTCCGCGCAGGCGGCGCGCATCGGCTCGCCGTAGCGATTGTCCACGATGCTGTTCATCTGGTCCCAGTCACCGTTGACGAACAGAACCGGCATCGAAAGCCGCGCTCCGTCTGGCGAGTTGCGCATGTAGGTGATGTTGGCGGCGTCGTTGAGATACCACGAGCATGGTCCTCCGAACCCGTGCCGCTCGAAGGCGCGTACCAGCGCCTCGAAGTCTGCCGAGGGCCAGAGTGCTGGATCGGGTTGGGTCGGCGGAGCGCGGTGCGCCGCGCCGAAGCGACCGCCCTTCATCGTCACCTTCGCGTTCGCGGCGGGCTCTTTCAGGGCGGCGGGATCGCCGCGCCGATAGATCGAGGCGAGCGACGACCCTTTGTCGGCGTCGAGATCGGCGACGGCGGTCGCGAAGTCCGCGGTGTACCAGCGGTAATAGTCCCACTGGCCATCAGGATATTCGTCAGCGTGATAGATCGCCCGGTCCACCAGCGGCACGAGGGTCGGCAACGCATTGGCGGTCGGAAAATAGGGTACGGAGACCAACACCGCGCCCCTGACCCGCTTTGGCTCATGCGCGGCCAGCGCACCGACCAGCACGCTGCCCCAGTCATGCCCGACCCATACCGCCGCCCTGCCGCCAAGATGGTCATGCAGTTCGATCATGTCGGCAACCACCTCCTCGTTCGCGTAGGCGGTGGGATCTGCCGGGACG
>CAXTTR010000422.1:0-2727 GCA_964247215.1 uncultured Sphingomonadaceae bacterium | reverse complement strand
CTCCGGCGCACCGACTTCCTCGGCCGCGTGCGGTAGCGCCGGCAGTCCTCGCGCTTCTCGGCAAGCTGCTGCGTGATCTTCTTCCAGTCGAATGCGACATCCGGGTAGAGCCGCCGCATATGGCGTTTCTCGTCCGGGTCGATCTTGTAGGCGCGGACACGCATCATCTCGTGATTGCGGCCAAAGGACCTGATCGTCAGATAGCAGAAGCCCTTCCGGGCCGTGATGAAGGCATTGGCGGGCTTCTTGTCCATTGCTTCACGCCGCTCCGATGAGGGCAATCTCGTAGCGTCCCAAGAACAGGTCACCGAGCGCATACCGTCGGCGGTAGGTGATCCAGCGCTGGGCGAGGTGATGCGGCCGGTCATGCAGCATGTGGCAGCGCTGGCAAAACGCCCGCAGGTTGGCGAGCCGATTGTTGGCGGGGTTGCTGTCCAGGTGGGCGGCGGCGAGCACCACACGGGTGGTACGCAGGCGCGTCGCCTCCACCAGGTCGGGCCAGCGGGCAACACGGCCTCGGCGGTCGCGCCAGGTAGCCGCGGCCTCGTCGAACCAGCGACCGTCCGGCAGGCAACGAAGCTGCGCCAAGTGCGGTCGGCCGCAACCCTGGCACCGACCGGCGGCGCGCTCGAACCGAACCCGACGGCTCAGCTCGCGCCAGTGCGCGGGGTAGAGAGGCCGCAACTCGGCACGGATCGGCACGGCTACGCCTCCCCTTGCTTGCCGAGCACCCGATACACGCTGGCCCGGGCGATGCCGAGCCGCCGGGCGATGGCGGCCGGGCCGAGCCTCTCCTCGTCGCGGAGCTGCCGGACGGCGGCGGGGTCAATCTTCGGACTGCGCCCCTTGTAGGCGCCGCGCGCCTTGGCTGCGGCGATACCCTCCATCTGCCGCTCGCGCCGAAGATTCGTCTCGAATTCGGCAAACACGCCGAGCATGTCGAGGAACGCCTTGCCCGCGGCCGTGCCGGTGTCGATCGGCTGCTCGGTCGCCCGGAGCGCCACACCCTTCTCTTTCAGTTCATGGACGATGTCCTGAAGATCCTTCATGGACCGCGCCAGACGGTCGATCCGGGTGACAACCAGGGCATCACCCGGCCGGAGGAAGTCGAGCAGCACCTGCAGCTCGGTGCGGCCGTCGCGGCGGGCGCCGCTTGCCTTCTCGGCACGGATTATATCGCAACCGGCTGCCTTCAGCGCGGTGCGCTGGAGAGCGAGGTCCTGCTCGGTCGTGGAAACGCGCGCATAGCCGTAGAGGGACATTGAGAGAGGCCGAACCGGAGGAATTGTCTCGCTGGAGTCTAGACCTGCTTCCGGCGCTGTCTCAAGAGCCTAGTTACGGCCCAAATGAGACGTACATCGATGTCTCATGGCGCTGCCGCGCTGGGGTATACCCCAATAGAACTATAACCATTGTGGGTATCGCCCGTCTTCACGCGCGAGCTGAAGGCAGCCTAGCTACACCACGATGGCGGACGTATGCCCGCGGGCATACGTCGTCGGCGAAGCCCCGACCTGGCGCGCGAACGCGACGCTGAACGTGCTCGACGAGCTGTAGCCAACACGTTGCGCGACCTCGCCCACGCTGACGCCTTCGCCACGCAACAGACCCTTGGCGATCGCCATGCGCCAGCCAGAAAGATACTCCATTGGGGAAACGCCGACCTCGCGGCGGAAGCGGTAGAAAAAGGTGGAACGCGACAGGGCAGCCTCCCTCGCTAGGTCGCCAACCGTCCAAGGGCGGGTCGGCTCGCCGTGCATCCGGCGCAGCGCCACCGCGAGCCTCTCGTCGGCAAGTCCACGCAGCAGCCCAGGCGCGGCTGTCGGCCCCGTTGTTACGCGAAACGCCTCGATCAGCAGCACTTCTAGAAGGCGGGCAAGCACTACATCGCGGCCGGGTCGGTCGGCGCGGGCTTCCTCGCTCAGCAGTTCGACCAGCGTCGTCAGCCGCTGCTCGCCGCGCACAACAACGAGTTCGGGCAGCAGTGAGACGAGCAGCGCCGCGTCGTTCGACCCGAAGGCATAATGCCCAACCAGCATACGCGTGTCGGGTGCGCCCGGCTCTCCGAGGTGAAAGACGCCCGGGCGGATCTCAACGGGTTCGGTCACACGCCCACCTGACGGTGGTGCCAAGTTGGTCACTGTGAAATCTTGGGCAGCGGGGATCAGCATGAAATCGCCCCTGCCCAGCCTGACCGGCACGCGCCCGGTGATCGACAGCTCGCAGTCGCCCTCGAGCATCGCACTATAGAAGGGTCCTAGTCCGGGCGGGCGGACGGCCCAGCGGCCGGTCGCGGTGACAAGCTTGGAGAAGGAGGCGCTGGGCTGGAGCAGACCAATGACTTGGGCGAGTGGATCGTTCAACGTCGGACTATCTCGAATGATATACGGACTTTCAACCGTAACACGTCCGGCGATGGCAGCCTATCTCTTTGGCATTACCACCAGGAGCTGATCCTCATGAGTGCTGTTCTCATCACCGGCTGCTCGACCGGTTTCGGCCGTGAGACTGCCGCCTATTTCCTGGAGCAGGGCTGGAACGTCGTGGCGACGATGCGCAATCCCTCGGCAAGCACGCTGCCAGCGTCAGAAAAGCTGCGCGTGCTGCCGCTCGACGTGACCAATGCGGAGAGCATTGCGGCCGCGATAGCCGAGGCGGGCGCGATCGACGTGCTGGTCAACAATGCCGGCATTGGCTGGCTCAACGCCGTGGAAGGCACCTCGATGG
>CAXTTR010000421.1:0-2732 GCA_964247215.1 uncultured Sphingomonadaceae bacterium | reverse complement strand
CATCGCCACTGGTGAAGTTCGTAACCTTAGCACCAGTCTGGCTGATCCGGCGCTGCGCTGCCTCTATCATCGGCTTGTCTTCGAGACCAAAGGCGGCGTTGCCCCCGGCGAGAAGCGCAGCACTGAACAGATACAAAACTCCATCGAAGCTGTATGCAAGCTTCGACCCTCATCCTTGTTCAAGCAAAGGAATGCTCATGCCCAGTGTCTTCAGACTAGCCTATGTCGATCTCACGACAGCGTCGATGGAGACGACCCTGTCGTATTACCGGGACATCATCGGCGCGACCGAGGTCGATCGCGGCGGCGGCTCGGCCTATCTGAGCCTCGGGCTCGATCATCATACGATTGCGGTACATCGGGCCGAGCGGCCCAGCCTCGGGGCGATCGGGCTTCAGATCGGCGGCGATGTGACTTTGGCGAGCCTCGCAGCGCGACTGCAGGGCATGGGTCTCAATCCTGAGCAGAAGCACGATGCGCGGCCCGGCGTGCCGGAACTGCTCGAGGTGCGCGACGTCGGCGGGCATACCTTCCAGTTGTTTCCGGAAATCGGCTTGTCGGGGCACGGCTATAGCGGCGCTGGCCTGAAAGCAGTTCGCCTAGGCCACGTTGCGGTACTGTCGACCGACGCCGGGCAGCTGCTGACGTTCTTGCGCGAGGGGCTGGGGTTCTGGACGACCGACTGGTTCGACGACTTCGTCACCTTCGTTACTTGCAACCGCGATCACCATGTCCTCAACGTGATCTCGGCACCGATCGCGACGCTCCATCACCTGGCGTTTCAGCTCGCCGGGCGCGAGCATCAGTTCGATGCCGCCGACTTCCTCGCGGAGCGCAGCATGCCGACGTTGTGGGGACCGGCACGGCACACCGCCGGGCATAATCTGGCATCCTATCACCACGGGGCCGACGGCGCGCTAATCGAACTGTACAACGACATGGACGTTTATGTGCCCGAGCTTGGCTATTGCGAGCCGCGCCCGTGGCACGGCGACCGGCCGCAAAAGCCGAAGCACTGGCCGATCACCGAGATGACGCGCTGGGATACCAAATACGAATTCGATCTCGCCAGCGTTGCGTTCGGGATGCCCCCAACACCGCCCGCGTGAATTTCAATTTTCGTAGCGGGGTGCGATTGGGTATCCAACACCGCTCGTTTCCGCACGGATCGTGCCGAAATGCCTTTTACGTCTGCCCGCGTAAGTGTGCGACAGTTGGCGACGCTATCTGGAGATTGAAGCGGCTAGGCTGTTGTGTCGCGCCTAGCGATCGTACACTTTGTATCAGAACACCAAGGCATTAGCGTGCGGGTTATGCCGGAAGCCCGGCAGCAACGGCTCGTCGGTCACAGCCCACCCGCCGACCCGGTTCGCGGCCTCGAGCACGGTGACCGATAGACCCGCACGCGCGAGATAGGCAGCCGCCGTCAGGCCGTTGTGGCCCGCGCCGACGACAATGATATCCGATTGACTGACCATCGATGATCTATAGCTCAGGAGCGGGATCTGACGTATCCGCCCGGGTAATCAATTGGCTTTGCTGGTTCGGCTGACGCTTCACCTTGGTCCGATATACTTCCGCATGATCGCGTTGATGCGGGGCAGCGTGGCCTGTGCGTAATTGGTCGGAAGCCCGGTTTCGGGATTGCGCGCGTTGATGCCTCCATGCGGCTGTTCGCGCCCTCGATATAGGTCACATCAACACCCTCGTCGCGCATACGCCCGACATACTGGCGCGCCTCGTCGCGCAGGATCTCCCGCTGCCGCCGGGCTCGATCTCCGGGGCACCTGGCGTGCCGGCGATATCCGGTGCTCGCCGGCCAAGGTCTTGACAGCCGAACGGCTGAGAGAACAAAGTTGGAACATGCATTCCCGCTCTCTCGCCGAAAGGACCTTCCTGTGCGGTCCCAGTCTGATCTCGACGCTGTGCGAAGCCGCATCCAGCAGATCGAAGCTCCGGGGCGAATCGCGCACGGCACCCTGCCCTTTGGCTTCGACCTTATCGACAGCCGCCTGCCCGGCGGCGGTCTCGCACTGGGCGCTCTCCACGAGGTCGCCGGCGGCGGTAACGGTGCAGTCGATGGTGCGGCAGCGGCGCTGTTCGCCGCTGGCATCATGGCGCGGACGACGGGTCAGACCCTGTGGTGTGTGACGCGGCGCGACCTGTTCGCGCCGGCGATGGCGCAGGCCGGACTGCATCCCGATCGGGTCATCTATGCCGAGGTCGGCGACGAGAAGACGATCCTTGCCTGTGCCGAGGAGGGATTCCGGCATGGCGGTTTGGCTGGTGTCGTCGCCGAATGCGCGAAACTGCCGATGGTCGCCTCGCGGCGGCTGCAGCTTGCCGCCGAAGGCTCGGGGACGATGGCGATTGCGGTCCGGCGCTGGCGGCGGGCAGCCGATGCCGCCGACTTCGGCCAGCCGACCGCCAGCGTCACCCGCTGGCGGATCAGCGCGCTGCCCTCGGTGCCGCTGCCTTCGGCGGTGCCGGGCGTCGGGCGGCCGCGCTGGCTGGTCGAGCTGATCCGGGCGCGCGCTGGTGAGTGTGCCGACTTCATCGTCGACGCCTGCGACGAGCAGGGTCGTCTCGCTGTATCTGCCGGCGTGGCCGACCGATCGGTTGCAGCGAACGTCGAGCGGCGGGCCGCGTGAGCGTGTAGAGCAAGTCGCTGTGACCCCGGCGGCCGGCGCTGACACCGCACCGCTCGCGTTGCTAGGCCGCGACGGCCGCAA
>CAXTTR010000420.1:0-2733 GCA_964247215.1 uncultured Sphingomonadaceae bacterium | reverse complement strand
TTTGCGCCGGCGGGTTTCATCGCACTCGGAGCCGCCTTCTAGTGTTCCTGGCGTGGCGGTGTCGAACGGGTCGGCCTGCACGTCGGCGAGATATGGCCCCAGCCATGTGCTCGAGGCTATGCACCTCCCGGAAGACGTGATCGACGGAACGGTTCGGTTCTCTTGGTCGCACACGGATGACAGCGTCCCGTGGGGGGCAGTGGCCAATCGCCTTCACGCCGTTATGAGATGACCCCCATTCGCTGCGGCAACGAAAATGCACAATAGGAGCGGCCGTCGGGTCGCTAAGCAACATCCATACGGCGCGGACTAGCGTCCGCCAGGGTTGACGACACGTGACCTCACTTGCCGAGCGGCAATGTCTCGCATGAACGAGTGTCCAGTTTCAGGAAGCGCTGACGCACGGCTGAGTGTCACATGTTGTGAAGGATATCGGGCGCCGCTTGGCGTACGATATCCTCCAAAGCAGGAAGCCACGGGCCACGAGGGCTGACCTATGGGTTTTTCGGTTTCCGGCCTGTTGCGGTTCAGGCGCACCGGTTGGCGGGACGCGTATTGGCGGGTCGGAATGTGGCTTTCGGGAGCGGCTTCCAGCGTCGATGTTGGCCAGGATCGGGGCTTGTGATGGCAACTGGAATGATGGGCCGTGTCGCCAGCGCGAGCGACATCGTCACCGAAAGCATAAGACTTTCGGAGAGCGGTGCGGCCAAGCCATGCCGGGTCATGGCGCGGTGGTCCCGGTCGCTGCGGTGGCGTGCGGCGGTGCGCGGGGCTGGCACCAGCGCTCGAAGGTCTCGATGACGACCATGTGTCCGCCGCAACAGGGGCATGGCGGGCGGACATCGGCTGGTTCGTCGGGCGTGTCGTCATCGGGCGGCGGCGCGACACCGAGCAACCGTCGGGCATGGTCGAGATAGGCTTTGCGGGTGGCACCGGCGAGCAGGCCGTAGTGGCGGATACGATGAAAGCCCTTGGGCAGGACGTGGAGCAGGAAGCGCCGGACGAACTCGTCGGCGAAGATCGTCATGACCTGCTGCCGGTCGGCACCGTCGCGGCGATAGTCCTTGTACCGGAAGGTGACGCCGGTCTCGTCGAAGCCGATCAGGCGACTGTTCGAGATCGCGACCCGGTGGGTGTAGCGCGACAGATAGGCGAGCACGGCCTCGGGTCCCGCGAACGGCGGCTTGGCATAGACCACCCAGTTCTTCTTCCTGACCGGGGACAGGTGGCGCAGGAAGGCGCAGCGGTCGGCCAGGGGCGCGAGGCTGCCGTAGAACACGAGCCGGCCGGCCTCGTACAGCGTCATCAGGCGGGTCAGGAACAGGCGGCGGAACAGCTTGCCCAGCACGCGCACCGGCAGCAGGAACGCCGGGCGCGACGACACCCAGCGGTTGCCGTCCGACGACAGTCCGCCGCCCGGCACGATCATGTGGATATGCGGATGGTGGGTCATCGCCGACCCCCACGTGTGCAGCACGGAGGTGATGCCGATCCGGGCGCCGAGGTGCCTGGGGTCGGCGGCGATCGTCAGCATGGTCTCCGAGGCAGCACGGAACAGCAGGTCGTAAACGACCGCCTTGTTGTGGAAGGCGATTGCCGCGACCTCGGCGGGCAGCGTGAACACGACGTGGAAGTATCCGACCGGCAGCAGGTCGGCCTCGCGCTCGGCGAGCCAGGCGCGTGCGGCCGCGCCCTGGCACCGCGGGCAGTGGCGGTTACGACAGCTGTTATAGGCGACCCGCCAATGCCCGCAGTCGGTGCAGGCCTCGACGTGACCGCCCATCACGGCGGTGCGGCAATGCTCGATCGCCGACATCACCTTAAGCTGATGCAGGCTCAGATGCCCGGCATGCGCTGCCCGATATGCAGGGCCGGCGCTGCGGAAGATGTCGGCGACCTCGAGCGAGGCGCGCACGCGGGCGTCAACCGGCGGACGCCTTGCCCTCCATCAGCGCCATCAGCCGGTCGAGCGGACCGGTGACGGCGCGGATCGTGCGCGTCGCGACCTTGGTGTAGAGCGCGGTCGTCTCGAGCTTGCTGTGCCCGAGCAGCACCCCGGCCTTCGCCGGGGCAGGCTCTGGATCACGCGGATATCGACGTCCTGCTCGAGCAGGTGGGTGGTAAAGCTGTGCCGCAGCGTGTGCGGGCTGGCGCGCTTGCGGATCCCGGCGGCGTCGGCTGCCTCGCAGACGGCACGGTGGAGTTGCCGCGTCGAGAGCGGGTCGGTGTAGCTGCGCCCGGGGAACAGCCAGCCGTGCGGCAGCAGGACGCTGCGCCGCTTGCCTTCGCGCCACCACAGCCGCAACAGCTCGAGCAGCTGCGGCGACAGCATGGCATTGCGGTCCTTGCGCCCTTTACCCTCCTCGATGCGGAGCAGCATGCGCTTGCTGTCGATGTCGTCGACCTTGAGATGCGCGACCTCCGACACGCGCAAGCCCGCGCCATAGGCGACGCCGAGCGCGGCGCGGTACTTAATGCCCGGTGCCGCCTCGAGCAGCTTCGCCACCTCTTCGACGCTCAGCACGTCGGGCAGCTTCCTGGAACGACGCGCCAGCACCAGCCGCCGCGACAGATCGGGTCGCTCGAGCGTCACGCCGAACAGGAAGCGCAGTGCCGACACCGTGCCGTTGATCGTCGACTCTCCGACACCGCGCTCGCGCTGGTGAAGCTGGAAGCGTCGCACGTCCTCGGCGGTGGCGAGGTCGGGCGAGCGCCCGAGGAATGCCGCGAAGG
>CAXTTR010000419.1:0-2737 GCA_964247215.1 uncultured Sphingomonadaceae bacterium | reverse complement strand
TGGTTGCCCGAGGAGTGCGCGGCACCGACGAACAAGCTGGTGGTCGACTTCCTTAACAAAAAGTGATCGCGAGGCCGCTCCAATGGGCGGCCTCGCCTCCTACACCAAAGCGTTCCGGCTCGTCTCCGGCTTGAACCGATCGGCGTGTTGACCGCTTAGGGCCTGCCGCGCCTGCTCCTTACCGGCTTCACCCGCGCAGCCCTCGGCAGCGTGCAGCTCGAGCATCTTCCAGATTACGATAGCTAATCCCGTATTTGCAATATCACCGCACGGCCCAAAGGATCACCTCGCCCCGGAAGTGACGCCGCTTGAGATATCGCGGCGCGGGTCGAGAGCAGCAAGGCCCATATCGCGATGCTCACCCGGATTGCCGGCACGACTGCATTTTCCTCGTCTGCGACCGCTGCGGCAACACCAGCCACGTCGATAACGATCGCATCGCGGGCGAAGTCCGCGCTGCCGCGAGCGCAACGGGGTTCAAGCCGCTGCGTCCGGTTCTCGAAGTGCGAGGGCTCTGCACCAACTGCGCGTGATTTCGGCACTGAAGAGGCAGTTTGGTCAAGCCGCATAGTCTCAAACACGCGCTTCATGCGACTTGCCGTAGGGTAGCCCCCTAACCTATATCCGCCGCATGACGCATACGACCGAGAATAAGCAGAAGCTGCTGGCGCGTGTCGGGCGCATCCGGGGACAGGTCGATGCCGTCGAACGGGCGCTCGATGCCGAAGCTGATTGCGACAAGATCATGCACCTGCTGGCGAGCACGCGCGCGGCGATGTCGGGCCTGATGGCCGAAGTCGTTGAGGATCATGTGCGGACGCACCTGGTCGACGTTAAGGCACACCCTGGTGCCTTGAATGACGATGCTGTCGAGCAACTCCTCAGCGTCGTCCGGACCTACCTGAAATGAAGGCAGCGGCGATGAACGACACGGCCGTATCCGGGCATAGTCACGTCTTCCTCGGCGAACAGCACCACAGCGCCGAACGCCGGACGTGGGCGGTTATCTGGCTGTGCGGGGCGATGATGGCGCTGGAGATCGGTGGAGGCTGGCTATTCGGCTCGATCGCGCTGATCGCCGATGGGCTCCATATGAGCACGCACGCCGGCGCGCTGCTGCTCGCGGCGCTCGCCTATACCTACTCCCGCAAATACGCCGGTGATGACCGCTTCACCTTCGGCACCGGCAAGCTTGGCGACCTTGCCGGCTTCACCAGCGCGATCGTGCTCGCGATGATCGCGCTGCTGATCGGCTACGAGGCGGTCAGCCGGCTGATCTCGCCCGTGCCGATCCATTTCCGGGAAGCGATCCCGATCGCGGCGCTCGGGCTCTGCGTCAACATTATCTCCGCGTGGCTGCTATCGCGCGGCGGTCACGATCACCATCATGGGCACGGACACGGCAGCGACGATCACCCGGCGCACGATGCGGCGCAGGCGATCAAGACGGCAGATGGCGATCTGGTGCTGAGCATTTTCGAGGAAGATCACCCGCCGGTGTTCCGGATCTTTTGGGACTCCGGGCCGGCGCTCAATGCCCTGGCGACCTCCATCCAGACGGTTCGGCCCGACGGTGCGCGGCAGCGCTTCGCTCTGATCGATCATGGCGATTATCTGCAGAGCGCTGACGAAGTTCCCGAACCGCACGCCTTCACCGCAACGCTGCGGATCGGCAGCGCGGCCTATCCAGTCGTATTCGATGAAGATGACCACAAGCACGACGGCAAGGGTGCTGCACACCGCGACAACAATATGCGAGCGGCGGTCGTTCACGTCGTTGCCGACGCGGCCATATCGGTGCTGGTCATCGTCGGGCTGCTGCTGGCGCGGACATTTGGCTGGCTATGGATGGACCCGCTCGCGGGCATCGCCGGCGCGGTCGTCATTGCCAGCTGGTCCTATGGACTGATCCGCGACACCGGTGCGATCCTGCTCGATATGAACCCCAGCCGGAAAGTCGAAGCCGCAATCCGCCGCACCGTCGAGGCCGATGGCGACCGGCTGAGCGATCTCCATCTGTGGCGGCTCGGTCCGGGCCATCTCGGTGCGATCGTCGCCGTCGTGACCCCGCTGCCGCGCGACGCGTCCTTCTATCGTGAACGGCTCGCACGCTTTCCGGCGCTGTCGCATGTCACGGTCGAGGTTGCTCGCGCCAACTAGACTTAATCGGCCGACCTGATTCAGCAGCGCTATTAGATGAGTCTGGTCATGTCAGCTTCAAGGGATGTCACACGGCGCGCTTTGTCCTTAGCCGCGTCTCGATCCGTCGAACACAGGCTTTACGTCACCGCGAGGATCATCATTGTTTTCCCATCCGCCGCCGAGCGCGCGGAATAGCGCTACCTGATCCTGCGCAACCAGTTGATCGGACTGTGCGAGCTGCGCCTCGGCGGTGGCGAGCGTACGGTCTGCATCCAATTCGGTCAAAAAGTTGTCTATCCCCTCGGTTAGGCGCAAGCGGCTTAGGATGGCAGCTTTTTGCGCGGCGTCGCGAGCGCGGGTCAGCGCCTGACGACGATCCAACTCTCGCGCGAGCGCGGAGAGCGCGGTCTCGGTGTCTTGCAACGCGGTCAGGACGGCGCGGTCGAAAGTAGCGAGGCTGACTGCGCCTTGGCCTTGTGCCGCAAGAATGCGGCCGCGCGCAGCTTCCTGGTTGGGAAAGGTGAACGAGAGCAGCGGGCCTATCGAATACTGAAATGCCGACCCCGAGAACAGCTGGCGTGCCGACCCCGAGACC
>CAXTTR010000418.1:0-2737 GCA_964247215.1 uncultured Sphingomonadaceae bacterium | reverse complement strand
GTTTATCGACGAACTGCGGTCAGGACTCGCACGAGCATCGGGATGGCAGTTTGACGTTCACGGACTAATCTGAACCCGGCCTGTTTTAGCATCGCGGTCAGCTCGGCTTTGGTGCGTGGACGTCCCGAACCCATCGCCAGCAGGTACATGCCGAAATAAGCGTCGCCGATGGGTGCCGCTCCGGGTGTGTCCGCCATCGGCTCGGCGATTAGAAGCATTGCACCGGGCGGCATTGCAGCGTGGAGCTTGGCGAGCAGCCGTTCGACGACAGGGTCGTCGTGATCGTGCAGGACGCGCACGAGCGAGACAAGGTCCGCATCACCGGGCAGCGGATCCTCGATAAAGCTACCGCCGATGACGCTTATCCGGGGATCGGTCACGCGTGCCGTCACCGCAGGCAGGTCGAACAGCGCCAGCTCGAGCCGTGGTGCCCGGTCACCGGCGGCGGTCAGGAAGACGCCCTCACCGCCGCCGATGTCCAGCAATTTGCGGTGCCCCGCGACCGGATAGGCGTCGAGCACAGCGGCGGCGATGCTCGCCTGCGATGCCGCCATTAGCTTGGAGTAAGGCGCGACCCCGGCGTCGTCGGCGGCGTCGTATCGCCAATAGTCGGCGAGCGAGCCGCGACCGCGCCGCAGCAGCGCGACCGGGTCGGCGAGATCGGCGTAGAGCAAGCGGTGGTGCGCGACCATCTCGGCGACGCCGGGGTTGCCGAGCAGTGCGGCTCCGGCTCCGCCGACAAAGTAGCGACCGTCGATCGCCTCGATAAGGTCGAGCGCGATGGCTGCCTTGACGAGCCGCTCCGCACCGGAAACGGGCAGTTTGGTGTGCGCCGCTATATCCGCGAAGCTGCGCGGTCCACCGGCAAGGAACGGCAGCAGCCTGGTTTCGACAACCGCAGCAACAACCTGAGAATAGGTGAAGCCCGCGACGAGGTCGAACAGCGCGCGGGCGCGGCGGCGGGCGATGCCCTGCGTCAGCGGAAACCGCGCCGCCCAGCGCTGGAAGTTCGGATCGGTCAGGCGCGCGTTCCGCCACAGGATCCAGCGTTCGCGCCACGACGTCATGGACGGCGTGTGCGGGGCCGCGGCGGAGCGGTCAAGCGGGCTGGCGTCCGGGTACATCGTTCAACGTCAGTTCAAGCCAACGACAGGTGTTCGTCCGGGCCAGCGGCTCGCTGGTGGGACGGCCAACGATGAGAAACAGGCTCCCGCCGCCCGGTGGCGACTCGACGGGAGCAAGGTAGGGTAAGTCCGGCGGTGTAGGACAGCGATTTGTCTGGCTGACGCGACTCCATCCCAGAGCGCGTTGTCGTCGCCCGGCTTTATCGCGACCTGATTTCGCGGCATAGCGCCGTGATGCATCCGATAGTCATCATCGGGGCCGGTGTCGGCGGGCTGACCGCGGCGGCGCTGCTCGCGGCGCGCGGCTATGCGGTCACGGTGTGCGAAGCCACGGCGACGCCCGGCGGCAAGCTGCGCGAGGTCGTTATCGACGGTCGCGCGCTCGACGGCGGGCCGACGGTGTTCACCATGCGCTGGGTGTTCGACTCGATATTCGAGGCGGCCGGGGCGAGTCTCGGTGATTACCTGACGCTGCACCCCGTGACGACGCTCGCGCGCCATGCGTGGGGACCCGCGGACCGGCTCGACCTGTTCGCCGATATAGACGCTTCGGTGAATGCGATCGGCGACTTTGCCGGGGCGGGGGAGGCGGCGCGCTTCCGGGCGTTCACCGTCGAAGCGAAGCGTACCTACACGACGCTCGAGTCGACCTTCCTCGACGCGCCCGCGACGTCGCCGCTGGGGCTGACGCGGCGCATCGGGCTGACGCGGCCGGGCGACCTGCTGAGTATCCGGCCGTTCGAGACCTTGTGGCGGGCGCTCGGCAGCTACTTCCACGATCCCCGGCTGCGGCAGCTGTTCGGGCGCTACGCGACCTATTCGGGGGCGTCGCCATTTCTTGCGCCGGCGACGCTGATGCTGATCGCGCATGTCGAGACCAGCGGCGTCTGGCGGGTCGAAGGCGGCATGCACCGGATCGCGAAGGCGCTCGAAGCGCTGGCGAGCGCGCGCGGCGCGACGTTTCGCTACGCCGCGCCGGTCGCGACGATCGAGGCCGGCCGGGGCGGAGCACAGGCGGTAGTGCTCGCCTCCGGTGAGCGGATCGACGTGAGCGCTGTTGTCGTCAATGCCGATCCGCAGGCGCTCGCCTCGGGCGTTTTTGGCCCGGCGGTCACCCGCGCGGTCCCGGCGCTGGCCGCACGTGACCGGTCGCTGTCGGCGGTGACGTGGACGCTGGTTGCCGAGACCGCGGGCTTCCCGCTCGATCACCACAACGTGTTCTTCAGTGAGGACTACGCCGCCGAATTCGCCGACCTGCGCGCCGGCCGGCTGCCGGCTTCGCCCAGTGTGTATGTTTGCGCCGAGGACCGGGGTGACGCCACGGCTTTACAGCGAGCCGAACGGCTGCACATGATCGTCAATGCCCCGGCGACAGGGGACGCGTTGACAGCGGGAGCGATCGAGCGATGCGAATCGGCGGCCTTCGGTATGCTCGAACGCTGCGGCCTGAAGGTCGCGCGGACCCCGGCGGCAACGGTGCGGACGACCCCGGCGGACTTCGCGGCGATGTTCCCGGCGACCGGCGGCGCGCTGTACGGGCGGGCCTCGCACGGCTGGCGGGCGGCGTTCCAGCGGCCGGGCGCGACGACGCGGATACCGGGCCTGTACCTGGC
>CAXTTR010000417.1:0-2742 GCA_964247215.1 uncultured Sphingomonadaceae bacterium | reverse complement strand
TGCCTCGACACGGCGTGTCTATTTGCTGCCGCCTGCGAGCAGGCGGGGCTGCACCCGGTCATCATCGTCACCAAGGGTCACGCTTTCGCCGGCGTCTGGCTGCAGCCCAAGCAGTTTGCCACGGTGCTGATCGACGATGCGGCGACGGTTCGCAAGCGCGTCGCCGAGCAGGACCTGCTGCTGTTCGAGACGACGCTGGTAACCGGCAAGCCGGCCAGCTCGTTCAGCGTCGCGGTCAAGGCGGCCAGCCGGCTGATTGCCGAAGAGCATGAGGCGGGGTTCCGCTTCGCACTCGACATCAAGCGCGCACGGATGCAGCGGCTGCGGCCGCTGGCGCTGAACGACGACGATGCCAAGCTTTGGCGGGCACCGGATCAGCACTCTCCTGCGATGGCCGAAAGTCTCGAAGCAGCACCGCTGCTGCCGGGGTTCGATGTCGAACTTCCGCCAGCGATCAACCGGCCCGCCGACCGGATCGATCATTGGCGGCGCAAGCTGCTCGATCTGACCGTGCGCAACCCGCTGCTGAACACCAAACCGAGCGCGTCGGCGCTGGCGATCATCTGCCCCGACCCGGGTGCGCTGGAGGACTTGCTGGCAAAAGGCGACGAAGTCCGCCTGGTGTCCTGTCCGCCGCTGGAGGCGGGCGGCCGCGACCTTACGCTGCATCGCGCCAAAACCGGCGAGGATGTGCGCGAGGCCTATGCGCGTGACGCGCTGGCACGCGCCGAGATCCTGTCGCCGCTTGCGCCGAAACCGCTGGAGGCGGCGCTGATCGAGCTCTACCGCAAGTCGCGCCTCGATCTGCAGGAGGGCGGCGCCAACACGCTGTTCCTGTGCCTGGGTTTCCTGAACTGGAAGAAGACGCCCGAAGACACCCGGGTCTACCGTGCGCCGCTGCTGCTCGTCCCGGTTACGTTGGAGCGCAAAAGCGCGCGATCGGACGTGCGCCTGCGCCGCTACGATGATGAAACCAAGTTCAACACGACCCTGCTCGAGCTGCTCCGGCAGGATTTCGAGATCTCCGAGCTCGACGCGCTGCAGGACACGCTGCCGACCGACGCCCACGGCGTCGACGTCGCTGCGGTGTGGTCGCAGGTGCGTCGGGCCGTGCGCGATGTGCGCGGCTTCGAGCTGTCCGAGGACGTGATGCTCGGGTCGTTCTCGTTCGCCAAATATCTGATGTGGAAAGACCTGACCGACCGCGCCGACGCGCTGAAGGTCAATCCGGTCGTCCGGCATCTGCTCGAGCGAAACGCCGGCGAAGCGTACGACTGCGCCGGTGCCATTCCCGCGGCCAGCACACTCGACAGCGTCGACCCGGCTTCGCTGTTTACGCCACTCGCTGCAGACGCGTCGCAACTGGCGGCAGTAGTCGGGTCGGCAAGCGGCTGCGACTTCGTCCTCGACGGGCCGCCGGGCACGGGCAAATCGCAGACAATCACCAACATCATCGCGCATAACCTTGCGCTGGGCCGCACGGTCCTGTTCGTGGCGGAAAAGATGGCGGCGCTGAACGTCGTCTATCGCCGCCTTGAGGCACACGGCTTGGGCAACTTCTGCCTCGAACTCCACTCAAACAAAGCCAACAAGGCCGATGTCGTCCGGCAGCTCGGCCGGGCATGGGACAGCCGCGATGCCCTCGCACCTGACGATTGGACGCGCGAGACGGCGCGGCTGAAGGCGCTGCGGGACACCCTGAATGGCGTCGTCGCCGCGCTGCATCGCCGCCGCGATAATGGCATGACGCTACATGCCGCGATCGGCCGCGTCGTTCGCGACGCCGGTCCGGGGACGCCCGTGCTGACCTGGAATGCCGATCGCCCGCACGACGCGGCAGCGCTAGCACGATACCGCGATGCGGTCCGCCGCCTGCGGCTAAACTGGCCGGCGGTTGCGGACCGCAACGTCTCGGCGTTGTCGCTGGTCGGAGCGCACGACTGGTCTAACGCCTGGCAAGCGTCAATCGTCGCGTCGGCCGCTGCCGTCGCCAGCGCGGCCGCAAAGCTGGCGGTGGCGCAGCGGCAAGCAATGACGGTGCTCGGAATGACCACAGAGCCAGATGTCGTGATCGATGCGTTCGCCACCTTGGTAGACGCAGTCATCGCGGCGCACCGAAATTCGCCGTGCTTCGCATTCGAGCCAAGTCCGGCAGTGACCGCGGCGACAGCGCGGACGGGGCTGGCGCATATTGCAACCTATCAGACGGCGTTGCTGTCGCTGTCAGCGTGCTACGGTGCCGATCGGCTCCCAGCAATCGACGTAGAGGCACTTGCCGCAGAGTGGGCGCTGGCGGGACGGCGCTTGTGGCCGCTTAAGCTCCTAGCCCGGCGCGCGGTGCGGAAGCGGTTGCAAAAGACAGGCGGAACCGACACGCCGCCCGATGTCGAAGCCGATCTGCCGCGCCTGAACGTTATCCGGCGCGAGCTGGAAGCGCTCGCCGCCCTTCAGCAGACGCTGGCAACGCTCGTCCATTGGCGCGGCGTCGACACCGACGCGGGCCTGATCGAGCGCGACCTGGTCGCGGGCGAGCAGCTGCTAGCGGCGTCAGCTGGAGTCGCGGCCTCACCGGCTTCGCTCGCCGCATTGCGAGCCTCGCTCCGCGCACTTGTGATCGATGCAAACGACCTGCTCGACATCGGCTCTCCGACCAGACAATTGCTCGAGAATTTCCCGACAGCGTTAGCGGCATTTGAGGATCCGATGCGCGTCTTCGAAAGCCTAAGCGGCAGCGGCGACGAC
>CAXTTR010000416.1:0-2768 GCA_964247215.1 uncultured Sphingomonadaceae bacterium | reverse complement strand
GAGCAAGCGCCGTGCGGCGGAGAGCGGGTGACCTGAACCATTCTAACCCGCTTCCCCAGCGTAAGCTGGAGTTCACGACTGGGAAGCGTGGTGCCCAGTCGTAGACGCCAGCTTACGCTGGGAGAAGCAGCTGAGAGTCGATCGAGGCCTTACGCCTGCTTGTTCAACCAGATCGTCCAATACTGCGCCAACTGCACGCGCGGGCCGTTTTTGACGTTGGCGAGCGCTGCCGCCGCACCCGCCTTGTCACCGCTGCGGGCCAGCGCCGCACCCAGGCGGAGATTTGCCGTATCGCTATCGACGCCGCCCTTGGTCAGCGCGACGCGGTACAGATCGGCCGCTTTGGCGAAGTCGCCATAGCCGTAGTAAGCGTCGGCAGTGCCGAGCGCGGCCTTGCCGTTCGCAGCGTTGCGCGCGTCGCGGTCGAGCCCTGGCAGCGACGCGCGGTCAGCGCCGACCTTGCTATCGACGCTCTTGCTCAGGTCGGCGACATACGGCTTGCTGGCATTGAGCGCGCCTGCTGCCTTGCCCTGCGTCAGCGCTGCCTTGGCCTCGCCCGGCAGGCCGCGCGTCGCGGCGGTTTCGGCATATTCGGCATAGTCGCGCTCGCCGTTCAGCGCTCCCGCGGTCGACATTAGCCGCATGACATCGAGGTTGCCCTGTTCGTCGAGCTTCGAGCTGTCGCGCAGGATGATCAGCGCATCACGCCAGTTGGTCGGGTTCGGATACGCCGTCACCAGCGCCACCGCAGCGGGCTGGGTCAGCGCCGTCAGCTTGCTATCGTAGGCGATGCCGAGCGCACTGCGGTACCAGCTCTGGTCGGCAGGCTTGCCGCTGGCGGTCTGCGCCGCGATGGCCCGGTTGAGCGTCTCGACCGCCTTCGCCGGCTGCTTCTGCTTCTGATACAACTGCGCCAGGCTGACGATCGCATCGGAATCATTCGGCGTCAGCGCAACCAGCTGCTCGGTGAGCTTGGTCGCGGTGTTGTAATCGTTACGCTGCAGCGCCAGCACACTCAGGTTACGGACGAACTTCGGACGGTCCTCGGCCGAGACGCGGTTGCTCGTCAGCATCGCGGTCAGCGCCTCTTCGAGCAGCGCATCGGCCGGGCTCAGCGTTCCGGTCGGCGTCGGCGTCGTTGCCGCGACGCTGCGCATGCCGATCGCGTCGTTGAGCTTGATCGCGTTGATCATGTAATTGTCATCGTCGGTGCGGTTAGGGATCGCTTCAGCCTCGCGGATCTTTGCCAGCGCGCCGGGATAGTCCTTCGCCGCCTCGAGCTTCTGCGCGTCGCCAAGCGCTGCCTGCACCGGCTTCGACAGCTTGACCGTCGACGCTTTGCCAGCATCGGCGTTCTTGTCGGCCTTCGCGGCCAGTGCCGGCGTTGTAAGCCCGGTCAGCATCACCGCAGCGGCAATCGCCGTCATCGTCTTGTAAACCGAAACACCGGTCATCGAACCATCTCCCAATCGATCTTACTTGGTTGTGGGCTATCCTCGCGCGGCGCGGAGGTCAATTGTCTTGGACGTCGGTCTAAGGCACTGGCGCGATGAACGACGGTTGAATTCGGACGGCACCGCCGCGACCAAGCGTGCTGCAACTAGGAACGACGATGCTTGCTGTCCTGTCGCCCGCGAAGTCGCTCGACCTTAAGACCCCGGTACCTGATGTCCAGGCGACGCGGCCGATCTTTCTTGACGACGCCGCCAAGCTCGCCAAGCGCGCCGCTAAGCTGAAAGCGGCTGACCTGCGCGCGCTGATGCACATTTCACAGCCGCTCGCCGAACTCAACGTCGCGCGATTCAAAGCCTTCCATGTGCCGTTCACGCCTGACAACGCGCGGCCGGCGCTCTATACCTTTCACGGTGACGTCTATCGCGGTCTCGACGGGCCGACGCTCGATGCCAATGCGGTGGCGTTCGCGCAGGACCATGTGCGTTTCCTGTCTGGCCTGTACGGCGCGCTCCGGCCGCTCGACCTGATCCAGGCGTACCGGCTAGAGATGGGGATCAAGCTGGCGACGCCACGCCAGTCCCACCTGTACGGCTACTGGGGCAACCGCGTCACCGATGCGCTCGCGGCAGCGCTGCAGGGCCACGCCGACCAGACTTTGGTCAATCTTGCCAGTGTCGAGTATTTCGGCGTCGTCCGCCCCGAGCGGCTGCCCGCCCCGGTCCTGACCGTCGACTTCCGCGACGATCACGACGGCGAGCTGAAGTTCAACAGTTTCGCGGCTAAACGCGCTCGCGGTCTAATGACGCGCTATATGTGCGTCGAGCGCATCGACCGGCGGGACGATTTGCATGGTTTCAACTACGAGGGCTACGGGTTTGCGGCGGGGCCGTCTACCGGCGAGCACTGGGTGTTCGCGCGCAAGGTGGCTCCTAAACACCGCTAGGCTCAAACTTGTCCAAGTTGAACCGTCACTCCCGCGCCGGCGGGGGCCCATACGCGTCAAACGTTTCACGTGCATGGGCCCCCGCCTCCGCGGCGTGACGACCAGATTTGATCTTACGCGACTCTAAACGGCGAAGGCCGGGACCGTCGAGCACCACGCAAAAGGGCCGGGCGTTGCCGCCCGACCCTCCTCAGCGCAGCAATTGAAGAAGCTTACTTCTTCATCGAGTCCGCGGTCGACTTCATCGCGTCGCCAGCCTTGTCGGCCTGCTTCGCCATGGCGTCCTTCGCCTTGTCGGCGGTGGCGTCGATCTTCGCCTTGGCGTTATCGGCGGTGGCCGCAACCGAGTCCTTGGCCTTGTCCGCGCTGG
>CAXTTR010000415.1:0-2768 GCA_964247215.1 uncultured Sphingomonadaceae bacterium | reverse complement strand
CGGCGGCATCGCCAGCAACCGGCGATTCCTCGAGGACCAGGTCAAGCACTCAAAACGGCTGCGCCGCAAGCTGGCGGGGCGGCCAGGGACGGAGTTCGTGGACGTGAGCGCGCAGTTTGCGAGCCTGCCAGTGGCTTGAACTGTCCCGATGTGCGGCGGCGCATGGCGAAGCCGATCATGCCGAAACCCGTGATCATCAGGGTCCATACCGGGGCTTCGGGAACAGCGTCGGCAATGCCGCCGAGTTCGACGCGCAAGCCGGCCGGGTTCTGGTCGAAAGTATTGGTGCCGAAGTTTGCGAGGACGAAGGTCAGCGTATTCTGGCCGGCGACGAAGCTGCCACCGGTCGAATCGAAGCTGGTCCAGCCCTCGAAGTTGCCGCCGGTGGCCGCGAGCTCGACGCCGTTCAAGGTAATCTGGTCGACGCCGTTATCTGCGGCAAAACGGCCCGAGAAGGCGGCGGTTGCCGGGTCGTACGCGTCCAGGGAGAAAATCTCGGTGAATGTGTAGGTTTTGGCGCTGAAATCGTACAGGTTGGCAGCGTCCGACGTCGGCGTCAGCCAGCGCGAAGTTTTCGTCTCCGCCATCCATGGACCGATCGGAAATTGGTCGTTGTTGCCGCCATTGTAAGCGGTGCCTGCAGCGAGCGTCCAATGCGGGTCGGCACCGTTTCCTGTTGTCGCCGTGCCCATTGCGTCGACTCCGGTATTAAACAGCGTCGTAATCGTTGCCGCGCCTGCGGGAATGGCCGCACTAAGTGCGAATGTGTTAATAACCGTAGCGATACGGGACATTGTGTCACCCTCCGCAAGCTACTACGGCACGCCCGGCCAAGCCTTGCGTAGGCGTGAAACGAGCTATGGCGCAGAGGGCGCGTCTGCAGACGAGTGAAGTGGGAAGCTCCGACATAAGAAAACGGCGGCCCGCTGGACCACCGTTCATCTCTAGCTTGAAAAGCAGATTAGGCGGTGACCATTGCTGAACGGCGGCGCACGGCGAGACCGACTATGCTGAAGCCCGCGATCATCATCGCCCAGACCGAGGCTTCCGGCACGTCCGACGCTAGATCGGCGGTGCCAGCGACCTCAACGAGCAGCCCGGCGGGGTTCTGGCCGCCGCCATTGCCGAAGTTACGGACCACGAACGTCAGCGTGTTGTCACCCGAGTTGAAAACGCCGCCGGTCGAGTCGAAGCTGGTCCAGCTGGTGAACCCGCCGCCGCTGGCGGCGAGCGCTGTACCGTTCAGCGTAATCGAGTCGACGATGTTGTCATCAGCGAAGCGGCCGGTGAAGGCAGCAGTGCTGGCGTTATATCCGGCCAGCGAGAATGTCTCAGTAAAGGTGTAGCTCTTGTCAGTGGCATCGAACAGATTGGCAGCGTCTGTCGTCGGCGTGACCCAGCGCGACGTCGAGGTTTCGGCGAGCCATGGCGGGATCGGGAAGCTGCCATTGGTGGCACCGGTGTAAGCCGGACCGCCCGCAAGCGTCCAATGCAGGTCGGCACCGTTACCGGTCGTCGCCACGCCGGTCGAGTCGACGCCGGTGTCATAGAGCGTCACGACCGTGACGGCGTTCGCAGGAGCGAGGGAAATGGCTGCAACAGCTGCAAGCAATGCTGATTTCAATAACACTATCGGCCTTTCGAGGATGATCCCGTCGGTACGATAATTCGCACCAGCGGCTTGGACAGGATCAGAGCAAGGATCGGGCCAGTTTAGTTGATACAATAAAATCATCGAGTTCGCGTTGCGGACCCGCAACGAGTGTAAAGATCCCCGACAGTTTCGCAGTCGAATCGAAGTCAACCACTGTAAGATATTTGGTGGCTCTGACGGAAACTCTGAAACCCGCCGGTCCTGAGCTCGTGTCGAGGGACATTGAAACGTTGGCGAATATCTCTCGACACGAGCTTAGGACGACAGCGTTGTTCGGGCTTAGGACGCTAAAGTTAGGCGCTGAAACTACAGGCTTACGCCAGCTCGCCCTCGAGCCAGCTCTTGAGTTGCGACTTCGGCGCGGCGCCGACCTTAGTGGCGGCGGGGGCACCGTTCTTGAACAGGATCATTGTCGGAATGCCGCGGACGCCGTAGCGCGTCGGCGCGTCGGGGTTCTCATCGATGTTGAGCTTGACGATATCGACGCCCGCCAGCTCGTTGTTGAGCTCCTCGAGTGCCGGGCCGATCTGGCGGCACGGACCGCACCATTCGGCCCAGAAATCGACGAGCACCGGGCGGTCGGCGCTGATCACGTCGGCGTGGAAAGAGGCATCGGTGATGTGCTTGGCGGGCATGTGAAATCTCCTATCGTCTGGCGCATAGTTAAGGGTGCGGTGGCCCTCGATCAACACAGCCATCGCTCAAGTGTTTCTTACACGCACTCAATCCAGCGCCGGGGCATGCGCCGCAAGCAGTTCGGGCGGCAGCTCGATCAGTGTCGCGGTCGCGGTATAAAGCAGCGCCGCGTCGATGCGCTTCGCCGGGAAAATCTTGCCCAATGCCGCAACGTACGCCGCTATCTGGCGCAGGTGGTACGGCGCGGCCCCGGAGGCGGTGGCGGGAACATTAAGCCCGGTCTTGAAGTCGATCAGCTGGACGCGCTCGGCCTCGATCAGCAGCCGGTCGACCTTGCCGGCGATCACCGTCGTGCCCACCGTCGCCGCGATCGGCGCTTCGGCAAGCGCATCGGGGCCGAACAGCGCGGCAAAGCTCGGGGCTTCGATAATGCCGAGCGCGGTGTCGAGCAGCGCGGCGCGTTGCGCCTCGTCGACGT
>CAXTTR010000414.1:2166-2782 GCA_964247215.1 uncultured Sphingomonadaceae bacterium | reverse complement strand
CGTCGCGCCACTCGAACCTGAAGCGTCCGGGTTTTCCGAAGGCGTTTAGTTTGAGTCGCGATCATATCGAGGTCCTGTTTATCGGCATAGTAGTTGGCTTTGGCCTCGGCTGGCGAGATATATCCAATGGCTGAACAGGCGGTGGTTATCGAACCAGTCGACCCAGCGCAGAGCTGACATTTCGACGCCGAAGCGGTTGGCCGCGACAGTAATCAGCGGAACGTCAGCCGACTGCTAACAAGCGCTTTGCATTACCAGAGGTAATCGCTTGCCGATCGCCGCTGGTCAGCCCGACTGTCGACGCGAGTAGATCGCCGAAACGGTACTCGCCCATGTCGTAGGGGTAATCGGTGCCGAGCAAGACCTGCGACACGCCTGCCACCGCGATCAGGTTGGCAAGCACAGCCGGTGAATGCACAACGGTGTCGTACCATAAACGCTGCAAATACGCGCTCGGCGGCAGTCTGCTGCGCGACGCCTCGGGCCGAACTGCATAGCCTTGATCCGAGCGGCCGATGAAGCCTGGCAAGTAACCGCCGCCGTGTGCAGCAACGATTTTGAGCGCGGGATGCCGGTCGAGTACGCCAGCAAAGATCAGCTGCGATAGCGCGATCGT
>CAXTTR010000414.1:0-2156 GCA_964247215.1 uncultured Sphingomonadaceae bacterium | reverse complement strand
TCGTTGTTTCGACCGGTTGCCCGACGATGTTTGCGAGATAATCGTCGGCGAGCCGCAGGCCCAAGGTCGATCCGAGCGGGTGGATAAAGATGACCGCGCCGGCTTCGGCGGCCAAGGCCCAGAAACGTTCGAAGAAAGGATCGGAAAGGTCACGCTCGCCTATCCTCGTCGAGATTTCCACTCCTTTGAAACCGCCAGCCATCAAACTTTCAAGTTGGCTGATTGCAAGATCGGCATGTTGCATCGATATCGCGCCAAGCCCAAGAAAACGCGTCGGATATTGCGCGCACAGCCCGGCGATCTGCTCGTTCTGCACGGCAACCAGACGCGCAGAAAGGTCGCGGTTCGCCCAGTAATGGTATTGGGTTGGGGCGGGGCTGATGACCTGGATAGCGACGCCCATCAGGTCCATGTCGGCGAGCCGTGCCGAGGGATCGGCAAGTCTGATTGCCATCTCGCGGTCAAGGATCACGTTACGATCGAACGAGGCCTGACCCATTAATTTCGGCATCATCGCCGTCATCGCCGCAATCTCGGGCCGGTCCTTAACCAGCAATCTTACCTCATGCGTCCAAAGATGGCAGTGCATGTCGATCGCGTCGCTCAATATCGGAGGGGCGGAGTTGGACATTGTATCAGGGGCCGCACACCCGCACCGATAGGTGGCGAACTCAGAGACCGACATCGTTTACCCCCGACCAGACCGGGATGTCACCCAAGCCGGTTGGCATGCTGACGAGCTTGACCCGGCCATATTCCTTCAGCGTTTCGATCGTATGCTCGCGGCCGTATCCACTGCCCTTGGTACCACCAAATGGCATCCCGCCGACCGCGCGAAAGTAATTGTTGATGAAGACGATGCCGACGTCGAGCGAGCGAGCGATGCGCCATGCGGTGGGCTGATCACGCGTGAAAACGGCCGCTGTCAGGCCGTACTCAGTGTCGTTGGCAATTGAGATTGCCTCGTCGACATCGTCGAAAGTGAGAACGCACACGACGGGGCCGAAAACCTCCTCGCGCGCAATCGCCATTTTGCGGTGGATATTGGTGAGCAGCACCGGTGCTACGAAGAATCCTTCCGCCAGCGCCGGGTCATCCGGCGTCGAGGCCACGGCGGCGACAGTGGCTCCTTCATCAACGGCGCGACGGATGTCGTCGAGCACCTTATCGCGGTGCGTCGCCGAGATCAGCGGCCCGACATGGACGCCAGGATGGGTGCCGGCACCCACCCTTAGGCGAGCGACCGCGGGGGCCAGGCGGTCAACCAGGTCATCGTGCCGGCTGCGGTGAACGAGAACGCGCGAGATCGCCGTGCAGGCTTCGCCCTGGTTGTAATAACCCGCATCGATGATCGCACGGACGGTTGCGTCAAGGTCAGCGTCGGCCAAAACGATCAAGCCATTCTTGCCACCTAATTCGAGTAGCACTGGCGTTGTGTTGGCAGCAGCTGCACGAACAACGGCCGCCCCCGTCGCAGTCGCGCCAGTAAACGATAGCTTGCGCACCAGCGGATGCGCCGCCAGCGCCGACCCGGCAGCCGCGCCGGGACCGGGAACGAGATGCACGACGTCCTGCGGCAGCTCTTCAAGCATGATCTCGACGATGCGCATGACGGTCAGCGGTGTTTGCTCGGGCGGTTTGATGACGATGGTATTGCCTGCAGCCAACGCCGGAGCAGCCTTGCCGGCCGTGTGAATAGGCGGCCAGTTGAACGGCAGGATCGCGCCGACAACGCCGTAAGGCTCGATCAGACTTGCCCCGTAGATCAGCCCGCCATCGAAAAAATCCCCAGGCATCTTTCCCGCCAAAGCGCCGAAATAGCCGAATGAACCGATGCACGCCTCCACGTCCAATCGCGCCTGCGGCAATGGTTTGCCATTTTCGCGTGTCTCGATGGCTGCGATCTCTTCGGCGTGGTCCCGAAGACGGTGGCTGATCCGAGTGAGCATGGTGCCTCGTTCCCGCGCCGGCCGCCAGCGCCAGTCGGCATGGAATGCCTTGTCGGCAGCACGAACGGCGAGATCGATCTCCGTTGCACCGCCGCCCTGAACGACAGCGATCACCTTACCCGTTGAAGGGTCCGTCACAGAAAACCGATCGGCATCGGCGCACGACGACCAGCGAACCACGCGCGTTTCCATGAGCTAGTTCCAGTC
>CAXTTR010000413.1:0-2796 GCA_964247215.1 uncultured Sphingomonadaceae bacterium | reverse complement strand
AAGACTCGCACCGCATGGCCGAAGCCAACCGCGCCTTCTCGCATTATCGCTGGTAAGCGGTTATGTTGACGGTGAGGTGAAGCGATGGCGACGACTGCTGATATACCCGTCGACGATGATGTACGCCGTCTCAATCGTGAGTCGGGGCGGATTGAGGCGGAAACGCGCAAGCTGTTAGCAGAAGCGATGAAGTTGAACGCCGAGCAGTTCAAGCTGTCGGCTGAGCAATCAAAGCTGCTGGTTGATGCCCGCCTGTCGCCGTGGATGCTTCTCGCTCAAGGCGCGCTAGCTGCTGCAGCACTAATGGGAGCCGGTGCCGCGTTCGCAAAACTCTTTCTCGCTCACTGAGCGCCGCTCTCGCCGAATTGACGCAGGATTTAGCCGAAATGTCTCGCACGACCCCCCTCAACATGTACCGCAACATCGGTATCATGGCGCACATCGACGCCGGTAAGACAACGACGACCGAGCGTATCCTGTATTACACCGGCAAGTCCTATAAGATCGGCGAGGTGCACGAAGGCACCGCGACGATGGACTGGATGGAGCAGGAGCAGGAGCGCGGCATCACGATTACGTCGGCCGCGACGACATGCTTCTGGAACGACCACCGCATCAACATCATCGACACGCCGGGTCATGTCGATTTCACCATCGAAGTCGAGCGCAGCTTGCGCGTCCTCGACGGCGCGGTCGCTTGTTTCGACGGTGTCGCCGGCGTTGAGCCGCAGTCGGAGACTGTCTGGCGTCAGGCCGACAAGTATAAAGTCCCGCGGATGTGCTTCATCAATAAGCTCGACCGTACCGGTGCTAACTTCGACCGCTGCATCGCCATGATCAAGGACCGCCTCGGCGCGCGTCCCGCGGTCCTGTACCTGCCAATCGGCCTCGAGGGCGACTTCGTTGGGCTCGTCGATCTCGTCGAGAACCGCGCGATCGTCTGGTCCGAGGAAAGCCTCGGCGCGAAGTTCGATTACGAGCCGATCCCCGAGAACCTCAAGGAGGCCGCGGCGATCGCCCGCTCCGAGCTGATCGAGATGGCGGTCGAGCAGGACGATGCCTTGATGGAATCGTACCTCGAAGGCACCGAGCCGACCACGGCTGAACTCAAGATGCTGATCCGCAAGGGCACGCTGGCGTTCGCATTCGTGCCCGTGCTGTGCGGCTCGGCGTTCAAGAACAAGGGCGTCCAGCCGCTGCTCGACGCTGTCGTCGACTATCTGCCGAGCCCGCTCGACATTCCGCCGATGCACGGCGTCAACCTGAAGGACGAGGACGAAATCCGCGAAGCTGCCGATGACGCGCCGTTCAGCGCGCTGGCGTTCAAGATCATGACCGACCCGTTCGTCGGCACGCTGACTTTCGCGCGCATCTATTCGGGCAAGCTCGAAGCCGCGTCGATGGTGTTGAACTCGGTCAAGGACAAGCGCGAGAAGATCGGCCGCATGCTGCTGATGCACGCCAACAACCGCGAAGACATCAAGGAAGCCTATGCCGGCGATATCGTCGCGCTGGTCGGGCTGAAAGATGTGACGACCGGCGATACGTTGTGCGCAGCGTTGAAGCCGATCATCCTCGAGCGCATGGAATTCCCGGAACCGGTCATCGAGGTCGCGGTCGAGCCCAAGACCAAGGCCGACCAGGAGAAGATGGGCATTGCGCTCAATCGTCTCGCGCAGGAAGACCCGTCGTTCCGGGTTTCGAGCGACATGGAATCGGGCCAGACGATCATCAAGGGCATGGGTGAGCTTCACCTCGAAATCCTCGTCGACCGGATGCGCCGCGAGTTCAAGGTCGAGGCCAATGTCGGCGCGCCGCAGGTGGCGTACCGCGAGTCGCTCGCGCGCAAGGTCGACGTCGACTACACCCACAAGAAGCAGTCGGGCGGCTCGGGCCAGTTCGGGCGGATCAAGTTCTCGGTCGAGCCCGGCGAGCGCGGCACCGGCGTCGTCTTCAAGGACGAGGTCAAGGGCGGCAACATTCCGAAGGAATACATCCCCTCGGTCGAGAAGGGCATCCGCGAGGTCGCCGCGTCGGGCTCGCTGATCGGCTTCCCGATCATCGACTTCACCGCAACACTGTACGACGGCGCCTATCACGACGTCGACTCGTCGGCGCTGGCGTTCGAGATCACCGGGCGCGGCGGCATGCGCGAGGCGGCCACCAAGGCCGGTATCAAGCTGCTCGAGCCTGTCATGAAGGTCGAGGTCGTCACGCCCGAGGACTTCATGGGGGATGTCATCGGCGACCTGAACAGCCGTCGCGGCCAGATCCAGGGCACCGACAGCCGCGGCAACGCGCAGGTCATCGAAGCGCAGGTGCCGCTGGCGAATATGTTCGGCTACGTCAACCAGCTGCGCTCGATGAGCCAGGGCCGGGCGCAGTATTCGATGCAGTTCAGCCATTACGAAGAAGTACCGACCAACGTCGCCGAGGAAATCAAAGCCAAGATGGCTTGATCTTCTGGAGCATACGCTCTAACCGACGCGCCCTTCGGGTAATGACACGGCACCCTCGAACAGGGGTGTAACAACACGGCCCGGCTTCGGGCACAACGCCAACGCAAAGAAGGTTTGAGGACCATGGGTAAGGCTAAATTCGAGCGGAACAAGCCGCACTGCAACATCGGCACCATCGGTCACGTCGACCATGGCAAGACGTCGCTGACGGCCGCGATCACCAAGGTGCTGGCCGAGACCGGCGGCGCGACCTACACGTCGTACGCCAACATCGACAAGGCGCCCGAAGAGCGTGAGCGCGGCATCACCATCTCGACCGCGCACGTCGAGTATGAGA
>CAXTTR010000412.1:1191-2806 GCA_964247215.1 uncultured Sphingomonadaceae bacterium | reverse complement strand
GCCTTCGACCGGGTCAACGCTTCGTAGCCGGCATAGCCGTCGGCGTGGATGGTGCCGGCAAAGTCGCTCAGATGTCCGGCCGGTCGCTCGCCTTTGCGATCCTGGCTGTACCGGTAGAGCGCCGCCGGCGGCCGATCGCCCGCCCAGAGTCGTTCGTCGACGACATAGGTCCAGATGCGCCCGGTCTTCGTTCGCCGGTTCCCGGGTGCCAGCACGCCGATCGGCGTATCGTCGGTGTGGATCGCCGGTGCTGTCATGACGTGGCGGGCGATCACCTCGGCAACAGGCGCCAGCCACCAGGCGGCGCGTCCCACCCAGTCGCATAGCGTCGCCCGGTCGATATCGACGCCGCCGCGCGCGATGATCCCCGCCTGGCGGTAGAGCGGCAGGCCATCGATATATTTACCGACGACGACGTTGGCGATCAGCGCCGGACCCGGGCGGCCCTTGTCGACCGGCAGGTCGGGTGCGGCTGCCTGGATGATCGTCTCGCAACGCCGGCAGCTCAGGCGCGGGCGGATATGGCGGATGACCTTGAGCTGCGCCGGGATGCGCTCGAGCACCTCGGTGACGTCCTCGCCGAGCTTCGACAGGTTCGTCCCGCCGCAGCATGGGCAGGCGTCGCCGGGATGATGCAGGACCTCCTCGCGCGGCAGATGCGGCGGTAACGGCCGGCGCACCGGGTGGCGACGTTCACGCTCGCTCGAAGGTGTCACTGCGACCGGTGCGACCCGCTCGGCCTCGCCCTCCTCAAGGTCCTCGAGCAGCAGCTCGAACTGGGTGATCTCGGCGGTCAGCTTCTCCGATGACCGCCCGAAGCTCATCCGGCGCAGGACGGCGAGGTGGGCCTTGAACTGTTCGATGATCAACTTGGCACCGGTCAGCTCGGCCCGCGCGACCGCCAGCTCGGCCTTCAACCGGGCGACCTCGTCGGGGTCGGATACGGCGCTCGTCACGGGTCGATATTACACCGTCGTCGCTGCCGCTGCGACGACGATCGGCCTCAGTAATCCTGTCCGAGTCACTATGCCGCGTCGGTATCAGGCAGCGACTTCGGGCCGCCAGCTCCGCTCGACGTTGCGCCAGTCGATGCCCTCCAGCGATCATCCATGGTGATGCCCCTTCGTGTGAGGTTGATGTGACCTGAGGTCGGCGTGATCGGCGTGACGATCACGGACGCTGCGGACGGCGGCGATCACCTCGGCATTATCTTTGAAGAGGTAAGCGCCGTTTGGCTGCGGATCGAGCAGGATGCGCTTGGCCCGGAGTTGAGTATAGAGCCATTTGGTCGGGATGCCATCCGCTCGCTAATCGCCCCGACCCCGAGTAGATCTGGCCCATGTCGCCAGCGCGACCGGGGCTTACTTTTCAGCCCGGCCTGATGACGGACCCGCTGCACGGTGATGGCGAGCACCTTGTCCGCGCACGTCGGCGAGCGGTGCCCTTCCGCCGTCAGGATCGCGGCGATCTCCTCGTCCGGCAAGCCGGCGCGCGCGAGCTCGATGATGCGCTCACGCATCTCGGCACCGCGCGTCATGGCGGCGACGCACGCCACCGGCCGTCTGACCGCAAGCTCGCTCACCTCGCCGCCGCGCCAGACGATCCGGACGGCGAC
>CAXTTR010000412.1:0-1181 GCA_964247215.1 uncultured Sphingomonadaceae bacterium | reverse complement strand
CGGCGACAACGTCGTGCGAACCGCGTTCGAGAACGACCTTGTCGACCAGGCATCGCAGCAGCGCCTTACGTTTTGCATCGCTCGTCGCCGGGTCCGCCCAGAGCGCAGGCAGCCGCCCGGCGAGAGCCACGACCTTGTCGTTCAGCGATCGCCCGGTCGCCACCAGCGGTTCCGGCGACGCATCCTGACGTACCAGGGCCTCCTCGGCAGTTTTCATCTCGATGAGCGCCGCTTCCCAGCGTCGCTCGAGCTCGCCTGCGACCAGGCGATTGTCGGGATCGACTTCGTTGTACTGTCGCTCGGCCAACGCCGCCTGATAGCGTTTGCGCTCGACCTGCTGCTCGGCGGCGACGCGCAGCGACTTGTCAGCCTCGCGACGCGCGCTGTTCGGGCGTGACAGGGCGTCGATCTCGGCTGGTGCCAGCGCCGTGAGGAACGCCTCTGCCACGGCCTTGTCGATCGCACCCGCGCGGACGCGCTGACAGTTGGGCGACCCCTGCTGGGTACGGAGGTGGTTGCACACATACTCGCCGCCGCCCTTGTAGCGCACGTACATCTTGTGTCCGCATCGCGCGCACCATGCGAGGCCTTGCAACAGCAACTCTCCATCGCGGGGAACGCCCCTGGTCTTGTTGCGCATATATTCGGCCCGGTTGTCGCCAAGGACGGTGCGGATCGTCTCGTAGACGGCCCAGTCGATGTAAGCGGGATAGCGGTCCTTCACGACGATGCGCCACTCCTCCACCGCCCTGGGCGTTTTTGCGCGGCGGCCGCTGCGGCTCGGCACGTCCGCCATCCGCTTGCGCCCATAGACGAACGCGCCCGCATAGGCCGGGTTCTTCAGCAGCGTGGTCACCGCCGCGACCGTAGCCCGCGTCCAACGCACCTCACCAAATGCCGCGCTGGCTGCACCCCCCGCCAGCAGCTGATCGAGAATCGCATCCGGGATCGCCGGCTCTTTGCGTCAAGACATAATCGGGCTCCTTCTTTCCCATTATGCCCGCCCACACACGAAATTCCTGACAGTCCCGCCATTCCCGTCGCCCGCTGCCGCTGCGACCACTTCACGACGCTTGCCACGCTCACCTCGAACAGCTGCGCCGTCGCGCGCGCCGAGCGCCCCTCAAGCATCGATCGTGCCACATGCTCACGAAGATCGTTCGAATAAGGCCTCGCCGTCC
>CAXTTR010000411.1:0-2808 GCA_964247215.1 uncultured Sphingomonadaceae bacterium | reverse complement strand
GTCAAGTCGCAGATCATCGCATCGGGCAAGCCGACCGAAATCGACTATCGTATGCGTGGCGCGGGCAGCGCGTGGAAGGCGGTCGACGTTTACTACGAAGGCGGCATCAGCCAGCTCAGCATCCGCCGCAGCGAGTTCGCCGCGACGGTCGCCAGCGGCGGCGCGGCGGCGCTGGTCAAGAAGCTGGGCGACATGGCGGTAGCGTTGCGGAAGTAGGCGCGAGCACCACCCCCGCACTCACCGCCGCCAGCAGCGCCGGCTTGAACACCAGCGCCGCGAACAGCGTCCACGCCAGCGAGATCATCAGCAGCACCCCCATGCTCGCCGTTCCCGGGTGGCTCGACAACGCCAGCGCGCCGAACGCGATGCCGGTGGTCAGCGCGCTGAACAGCACACCGCGCGCCAGGCTCGACCCAAGCAGGTGCGGCTGGCCCTGCCGCCACGCCATGATCAGGTAAATGTGAAAGGCCACGCCGATGCCGAACATCAAGGGCAGCGCGATGATGTTGGCGAAGTTCAGCGGCAGGCCGACAACGACGCACGTCGCCATCGTCAGCAGCCCGCTGAACAGGATCGGCGTCAGCGTCAGCACGACGTCGCGGACCCGGCGCAGCACGATGAACAGCAGCACCGCGATCGCCAGCAGCGATAGGATACCCGCTTTGATGAACGCTGCAACGATCGTCTGCCCCGAATAGCGGATGCCGATCGGCACGCCGGTGGCATGCGGTGCGACCGCCAGCACCTGATCCGAAAAGCGCGTCAGCGCGGCATTGTCGTTGGCGCACGGGAACAGCTCGATGCGGGTGCGCCCGTCCGCTGCTTGCCAGTCGCGGACCAGCGTCGTCGGTAGCTGCGCCAGCGTCAACGGGCCGGGCTGCAGCGCCGTGCGGACTTGTGCGAGCAATGCCTTTAGTCCCGGCACGAGCGCCTCGGCAGCCCGGGCGCGCACCGGCGGCGGCGCGGCGGCGAACTTGGTCAGCGTGGCAGCAAGCGACTTCGCTTCGGGCAGCCCCAATCGCGCCAGCGCCGCTGCGGTCGTGCGCAAGCTCGCGGCATTTTCCGCATCACTAGGCGGCGGCGCGACGCTGACCGGGTTTAGCACCGTGTCGAGCAGCATCGCCGCGTCGTCGAGGATCGACCGCGACGCGCTCTGGTCGCGCGGCGCAAAGCTGGTCAGCGTGACCGTCTGCGCTACGTCGGGGAGCTTCGACAGCCGCGCCGCGAGCGCGGTCGCGGCATCCACGTTCGGCGCGATCACCTCGATGGTGTTCGGCGTGTTGATAGGATCACGCATCAGTTCGAGCACCGTCGCCATCGACTCGACCCGCGGGCTACGCAGGTGCAGCGGGTTGAAGTCGAAGCGCAGCAGCGGCACCGTTGCGAGACAGACTGCCGCGACCACTCCCGCGGCGATCAGGATCGCCCGCCGCCGCCGCTCGACGAAGCTTTCGAGCCGTCCGAGCGCGGCGATCCCCGCCTCATGACCGCGCGCGGCGGGCCGCAGCACCATCAGCAACGCGGGGAGGAGTGTCAGGCTGAGCCCGAAGGCCACCGCCATGCCGACTCCGGCGATGACACCGAGCTCCGAAACGCCGACGTAATCGGTCGGCAGGAACGCGAAGAACCCCGCCGCTGTCGCCGCCGCCGCCAGCGCCAGCGAGGTACCGAGCGCCGCGCCGGTTGCGGCGAGCGCAGCAGGCGGCGGCGCGGTCATGCGCTCGGCCCGGAACCGCACGCAGAACTGGATGCCGAAGTCGATGCCGAGCCCGACAAACAACGGGATGAAGGCTACCGAGATCAGGTTGAAGCGCCCCACCGTTACCAGTCCCAATGCCGCGGTAATGACCAGCCCGGCGATCGTCGTCACCAGAATCGCGGCGATCATCGCCGCCGACCGGGTCGCAAACCACAACAGCACCACCACCGCGCCAAGCATCGCCAGCGTGATCGGCACGGCGCGCTCGCCCAACGTCGCGAACTCCTCGTCGGCGAGCGGCACCGGCCCGGTCAGGCGCACGCGCACGCCGTGTGCCGCGTCAAGGCCGAGCTCGCGCGCGGTGTCGCGGATCGCGGCGGTGCTTTCGGCCCCCGGCTCGACCGCGCCGAAATCGAGCTTGGGCTGGACGACGACGAACCGCCGCAACGTGCGCGGGTCGGGCTTGCCGTCGATCAGCCCGCGCCACGAGAACATCGGATCGCGCCCGGCAAGCACGCTCCGCAGCGCCGCATCGAGCTTGGCGAACGGCACCTTGAGTTTGCTGACATCGCCCGCCTGCGACGCGGTCGCCAGCGCGTTCATGATGCCGCGCAGGCTCGGGTCGGCGGCCAGCGGCGCGAGCAGCGGCTGCGCCTCGATCAGCTTGGCCGTCGCCGCGGTCAGCTCTGGCACCGGCAGTAACAACAGGCCGTAGCGGTCGAAGAATGGACCGCCATCGGGTCGTTCGACGTGGGTAAACCGCGCCGGATTCGCTGCCAGCCGTTGCGCCAGCGCCGCGGCGGCAGCCTCGGCCGACTCGGGCGTAGCAGCGTCGATGACCACCACCGCGGTATCGACCGTCTGCGGGAACGCCGCGTCGAAGCCCGCCTCGTCCTGCTTCCAGTGCAGGCTGCTGGCAATCAGCTGCCCGGTGTCGGCGGTGATCGCAAAGTGCGTCGCCGCGAACCACCCGGCCAGCGCGGTCAGCAGCAGCGCCGCGGCGATCGTCGCCCACGCATAACGCGCGCTGCCCGCCACCAGCCGCCGGCTCGGCGAGCGCGAAACTGCGGGCAAGGCGAGCGCATCCATTGGCGGGCAGTGCCACGCGG
>CAXTTR010000410.1:0-2815 GCA_964247215.1 uncultured Sphingomonadaceae bacterium | reverse complement strand
GAACACCGCTGTCGCCGGGGTGCCGTCGGTGATCACCTCGGGCGCGCACTTCCAGCGAATCTCGACATCGCGGAACAGATACGCCTTCGAGCGCGCCAGCCGGTACAACCGTGCGGGCTTGAAGCTGAGCTCGGTGCCGAAGATCTCGGTGTCGGCAACAAACCGCACCGTCGTGCCGCGGCGGCCATTGACCGCGCCGAGTCGCTCGAGCGGCGAGGTTACCGCGCCGCGTGAGAAGCTTTGCCGGAACAGCTCGCGGTTACGCGCTACCTCGACGATCAGCGACGACGACAGCGCGTTGACGACCGAAATACCGACGCCGTGCAGCCCGCCGCTGGTCGCATAGGCCTCGCCTGAGAATTTGCCGCCCGAATGCAGCATGGTCATGATCACTTCGAGCGCCGACTTGTCGGGGTATTTCGGATGCGGATCGACCGGGATGCCACGGCCGTTGTCGGCGATGGTCAGCGCGCCGCCGGCGTCGAGCGTGACCTCGATGCGAGTCGCATGGCCAGCGACCGCTTCGTCCATGCTGTTGTCCAGCACTTCCGAGGCGAGATGGTGCAACGCGCGCTCGTCGACGCCGCCGATATACATGCCGGGGCGGCGGCGGACCGGCTCCAAACCTTCGAGTACTTCGATATGGCGGGCGTCATAGTCGGTCGAGGCCGCAGGCGCGGCGAACAAATCTGTCATCGCGGCGTTATACAGACGCGCGCCTGCCCGACCAAGCGGCACCGGCTGTTTTGCAGTACCGAAACAAGTTCCAGGTAAATCTTACGAACCTCGCATTTTCCTGTTGCAATTGTCTTTGCTGCAGTGCACAACGATCGGGCCGAAAGGCGATCCTCCCCAAGGATTTTACTAGGCCGGTGGTTCGCCACCGGCCTTTTTTCTGCTCGCGGCAGACTGGTTTTACGCTGCCCTTACGACAACGCCGATCTTCACTATCGCTGGCACAGTTGTTGCATCGCACAATGCGATGCATCGGCGGTGACGCCGGATCGACATCGCTGAGCAGGGAGAGAATCATGAAAACCGCACTTATCGCCGGTATCGCGTTCGCTGGAGTCGTCGCTGGTCCGGTCATCGCACAGGAAGCTCCGGCTCCCGTGGGTACGGCAGCGGCACCCGCCGGCGCACCGCCCGCGGTCGTGGCTACGGCACCGACACTTGGACCGAGTCTAAGCGGGCCGTTGACGGCCAACGCGTCGCCGATCAACTTCGATATTCCCGTGCTCGGCAAGATTTACGTGACCGGCGTCGGCTCGGGCATCGCGCGCTTTCAGGATCATGCGGTGCCGGGTGACCACAGCTCATACGGCGACCTTAGTAACGCGCAGGTCATCGTCCAAAAGGTCGACGGTGTCTTTCAATTTTACGCGCAGGCTGGCATCTACTCGCTGCCGTCGCTCGGGACGCCATATCTTCGCGCCACCCGCGCCACCGACGCCACCTACAGCCCGCTGCCCGAAGCTTTCATCAAGATTGCGCCGAACGCGGCCTTCAATGTCGAAGTCGGCAAGCTGCCCACGCTGATCGGGGCCGAGTATACCTTCACCTTCGAGAACATGAATGTCGACCGCGGGCTGCTGTGGAATCAGGAGCCGGCGATCAGCAAGGGCGTCCAGGCGAACTATACGCACGGCCCGCTGGCGTTGTCGCTGTCGTTGAACGACGGCTTCTACTCGTCGAAGTACAGCACCTTGTCGGGATCGGCGACCTACACGTTCAACCCTGCGAACGTCATCGCGTTCGTTGCCAGCGGCAACACCAAGCGGACCTACAAGTCGACATTCTCGACGCCGGGCATTCTCAACAACAGCGAGCTGTACAACATCATCTACACCTACACGAAGGGTAAGGTGATCGTGCAGCCGTACGTCCAGTACACGCACGTCTCGGCGCAGCCGCAGTTCGGGACGACCGCCGCGAGCACGATCGGCGGCGCGGTTATCGCCAGATACAGCTTCACGCCCGAGTTCAGCTTGCCGGTCCGCGCTGAGTACATCAGCAGCTCGGGTAGTCCCGGCACGACGGCTGCCAGCCTGCTTTATGGTGCCGGTAGCGATGCATTCTCGCTGACCCTTACCCCCACCTATCAGTACAAAGTGTTCTTTGCCCGCGCCGAGGTATCGTATGTAAAGGCCGGTGCCACCACCCCGGGCGCGGTGTTCGGCAGCAACGGCTTCGACCGCTCGCAGACCCGCGGGCTGCTCGAAGTCGGCATCATGTTCTAGACTGGGCTCGGCTCGCGGCGTAAATCGCCGCGGGCTGCTTGTTTTTTGAGCCGGACCCGCGCAGTTGCACCTTCCTTGGGCAGCAACGGCGCACATACCTTCAGCGCCAGTGTTGCCTTTCGGGTGACACCGGCGAGGTTGGTTGTGCGAAGTCAGGTCAAGTCCGCAATGGTCATCGGTATCGTGGCTATGCTGCCGAGCGCCGTCGCGGCGGTCGAACTCGACGCGAACGCGGCGGTCGTCAGCGACTACCGCTTCCGCGGCGAGTCGCTGAGCAACCGCCAGCCGGTCGGCGAAGCCAATTTTGAAGCGTCGCTGCCGGCCGGGTGGTTTGCCGGGCTGTCCGCATTAACGTCGTCCTACTCGCGCGTGCCCGCCGCTATGCCGGGCCGCCATCCTGAACTCGACCTGTCGGCGGGCTGGAGCAAGTCGTTCGGACTGTTGACGCCATCAGCCGGGCTGATCGGTTACGTCTACCCCGGCGGTCGATATACGGACAGCTTCGAAGCATTTGGTTCGCTTGCCGCGCCGCGTCCACAACACCCAGAGGCCTTTCTCCTGGCTGTAGTCGACCC
>CAXTTR010000409.1:0-2841 GCA_964247215.1 uncultured Sphingomonadaceae bacterium | reverse complement strand
CCCACGTGCTCGCCGCCGTGCGCGCACTGAACCGGCTGGAGCGCGTCGGCGAGACGCTGCGGGCCGCGCTGAACGAGTTGGCCGTCGCCGCGCCAGACTGGCTGCGTGCAATGGCGCCGGCTGCCTGGTATGAGCGGTATGGCCGGCCCGTGGAGAACTACCGCCTGCCCAAGACTGAAGCGGCGCGCCAGGATCTCGCTGCCACGATCGGCGCCGACGGCCAGCAACTGCTCAGCGCGGTCGACACCGCTAATCAACAACCAGAGCTGGAGCTGCTGCCGGCAGTTCAGGTCCTGCGCCAGGTCTGGGCGACGCAGTATATTACGGAGAACGGGCGCATGCGCCTTGGTGGCGCAGCCGAACTGCCGCGTTCTGCAGAGCAGATCTGCTCGCCCTATGACCCAGAGGCCCGCTACAGCAACAAGCGCGACACATCCTGGGTCGGCTACAAGGTGCAGGTGACCGAGACCTGCGACCCAACCTGCGAGGGGCCGCACGTGATCACCAACGTCGAGACCACACCCGCCACGACGCCGGACGACAACATGGTCGCGGTCGTGCATCAATCGCTGGAAAAGCGCGGACTTCTGCCGGGCGAGCACCTAGTGGACAAGGGTTACACGGACTCGCATGTGCTGGTGGACAGCCAGCAGCGTCACGGGGTGACCATCGTTGGTCCCGTCGCCGACGACCCGAGCTGGCAGGCGCGCCTGGACGACGGGCTGACCAAGGCTACGTTCGAAGTTGATTGGGACCGCAAGGTGGTGACCTGCCCGGCGGGCAAGGAAAGCATCTCCTGGCTGCCGAGCACATACACAAAGAACGGCATGGTGTTCGAGGCGAGGTTCGCGACCCGGGACTGCTTCCCATGCCCGTTGCGCCCGCGCTGCACCCGGGCCAAGCGCGAGCCGCGCATCATTGGAATGCAGGCGCGCGAGCACTTCGAGGCGCTGCAAGGCGCGCGCCGGCACCAGAAGACCGCGGCGTTCCGGGACAAATATGCCGCCCGTGCAGGGGTCGAGGGCACGCACGCGCAGGCCATCGGCCGCTGCGGCCTGCGCCAGTGCCGCTACATCGGCCTCGCCAAGACGCGCCTGCAGCACGTCATCACGTCTGCCGCCGTCAACTTGGTCCGGACCGCGGAATGGCTCGCCGGCAGCCCCGTCGCGGGTTCACGCGTCTCCCGCTTCGCCGCGCTCCAAGCTGCAGCCTGAACCGTCGATTTCGCCACCAGTGTCGGTGTTGGTTCAGGGCCAATGAAAAAAACGAGCGACGACCCCGAACCATTGCGAATGATACTGATCCCGCTCATCGATAATGGTCTTACGTCTATTCTAGAACTGTGGCGGGCGCAGGCGCCGCGCCGTCGCCGGTAATCTGCTCGAGGAGCATACCTTTCGTCTCTATGCCGATTGCAAGCACGGCAAAGGAGGCGATGAGAAACGTCAGCGCGAAGGTCTGAAGGACGTAAGTGCCCAGGCCAGCCGCCAACATGAAGCCTACTACGGCCGGTGCAAGGAAGGAGCCAACGCGCCCGACGCCGAAAAACCATCCCGCGGCAGTCGCGCGAATATGGGTCGGGTACAGCTCGCCAACATAAACGCCGGTCGCGCCGAAAATGCCCGGATTGACCCAGCCGACGAGCGCGATTGCAAAGTACATCCACACACCCGAAGCCGTGGCGAACCATAAATGGAAGATAGCCCCGACGAAAAAGTACAAGAATAAGATTGAACGACGCCCGAAGCGATCTATGAGAAAGCCACAGGCAGTGTAACCCATCACGCCGAACAACGCCTGTATCAGCGTGAAGCTGACTGCTTGGGAAAGGGGAATTCCGCGGTGCGTAAGGATGGTGGGCAGCATGAACAAAATGCCGTTCGAAGACCAAAAGTAGCAGAACGATACAATCCAAAGGAGGATTGTCGTCTTGCGCCGCCCTGGCGCGAGCAGCTCGAGTACGGTGACACCCTGCTGCACGGCGACGTCGGCCACGATTGCACGAGGCGCAACGGCAGGCTCCCACGCCATGTAGCCTGTGGCGCGCTCGATTGTGGCCACCGTGCGCTCCGCGTCGGCAAGCTTGCCCCGGCTGATCTGGTAGCGAACCGACTCCGGCATGAAGCGCCGCACGAAGAGCAGCATGAGCGCGGGAACGATTCCGAGCGCGAAGAGCACGCGCCAACCAAACTGAGGCACGATGAAGAGACTGAGTCCCGCAGCCAGCGCGAGGCCCAGAGGGAATGCCGCCAACACGCTGCTGGACACGCCGCCGCGCAAGCGACTGGGCATGAATTCGGTGATGATCGTCAGTGCGACCGGTATCTGTCCTCCAAGGCCGAAATTTGAGAGAAAGCGAAAAACCCCGAGCGAGGCGACATTCCAAGATATCGCCGTCAGCCCCGTAAACACGGCAAAAATACCGATCGTAACTTCAAAGCATCGGCGGCGTCCGATGTAGTCCGCAATCGTACCCCAGAACAGCGCACCGAGAAACGCGCCGGCCAACCCGATGGCTGCAAGCAAGCCGGACTGTGCAGGACCTAGACCGAACTCTCTCGCGACAGGGGGCAGCGCCGATCCGAAAAAGGCGAAGTCAGCCGCGTCGAACAGCACGCCGACGCCGGCCAAGATCGCGAGTCTCAGATGCCACCGCGAGAAAGGCAAGCGCTCGATGCGCGCGACCAGTTCCGATGCTTTCCCTTCCGGCGTCACGCTTTGCTCCCCGAGCCTCACAGGCGTCCCTTTCGTCGCTTAATCTGAACAGCTACAGCTTGGTTTTGGTAGTTGCGCCGTCCGATCGAACAAACCAGCGCTCGTTCTCGAAGGGCTGGCCGGCCA
>CAXTTR010000408.1:2338-2849 GCA_964247215.1 uncultured Sphingomonadaceae bacterium | reverse complement strand
TAAAACGATCACGAACATGGAACTCAGATGACAGATCATAATCGGCGTTGAAGCCGACGTTGCCGATTTCGCATTACGGCCATTGGCGAGGTCGACAGTGGTTCCGTCGTTCAATGGGTCGACACGATTTATCTGAGCCAATGAAGATGCCAGTACCAGGGTCGAAGCCAGGATAGGCAGAAATCGTGCGACCATTATTCGAGGTGGTGATTGGGATCGGTAGCAGCCACTGGCCCTTGTCGTCAGATAGCGTCCGTAGAGGGAGAACTCGCCCGAAGCAAATTTGTGGTCGATGATGGCGTAAATCTGCCCACTCTGCTCGGCGGTGAATGCGGGTCGCGGATACCGTTCCCTGCGGCGTAGAACCCGCCGATCAAGCCGGTGGTGCCCTTACCGAGCGGGCCCGAGACGAACGCACCGCCGCGGATCGTCCCGAAGTCAGTTCCTGAATCGCACATCGGTACCGCCGCGGACCGCTTCGACACGGCCGACGGTTTCGTCGAAGCGCACC
>CAXTTR010000408.1:0-2328 GCA_964247215.1 uncultured Sphingomonadaceae bacterium | reverse complement strand
GGCCGGGGCCGACGCGGCCCTTCTCGATCACGTCGGTCTCGTCGAAGCGCACCAGCTGGCTGTTCTCGAGAAACGACAGTGTCGGTGGCGGGAAGACCGGCAAGCCCTCCTGCTGAAAGGTGACGAACTCGGCGTCGCCGCCCGAGGGGAAGCCGCAAACGAAGATGTTTGCATCGTTCTGGCCACCCGTTGCAGTCGGCGGTAACGTCGTCCGGTCCTGCGCGCTTGCCGAACCAGCAACGAGACTGAACAAGCAGCGCCAAGCACCAGCTCAGATGGGCGTCGACGTCAAACGGCTCCGAACAGGTATACTGATCTCCCCAGAACGCGTTTGTATCGCGGCTCCAGCGGTGATCAAGAACGTCAGTTCCGTCTCGCAATCGAGTGCAGGCGAAGCGTTGCAACGCTGCAATAGGTGGGGCGCCTGCTATTCGCGGTCGGCTATCCGCGTAATGCGATACACCGACGCTGGCGGCAAATTGATCATCGCGCCGCCGATGCGCTTGGCTTCAAGCCCAAGCCGATCGAGAATCTGGCGCTTGACCGGGCACACTGGTCCATAGGTGAACTGGTACATTGCACCACCGTGACGCAAGTGCACAAACGCGCCATGGACAATCAACATAACCGCGCGCGGCGGCATCGCCAGCACCGGCAGACCGCTGACGACTGCACCCGCCGGTTGGCCACCGAACAGCGTCACCTTACGAAGCTGCGTCGCATCCATCGCCAGCACAGTCGCGCGCGGCAGCCGAAAGCGCAGCAGGTTGACGAAGTTAATGCCAGTTTCGATCAGCGCCAGCCGGTCTTCGGGAATGCCGCGCTTTAGCAGTGCATCGGTAAACGCACCGGTTCCCGGACCGAGTTCGATCACCGGAGCTGAGGCTGACGTCAGATCACGCGTCATCATCTCGGCAAGTGCGCGTCCCGACGGAACGATCGCCGCGACGCGCAACGGATCGTTTAGCCATTCACGCAAAAAGGCACCGCCGTCGGACCGGCGCATCGGCTTGGTAATGGTCACGTCGTTACCCATGACAGGTGCAACGTGTAACGGCTAGTCATTGCGGTGATGACGCCGGCACCGCTAGCAACTTGGCGAGGTCAAGCCCTTGCTCCGCCGCAGCGTTCGCCGCGAACTTACGCAGTTCAGGAGCCCAAGGCGCGTCGGGCGGCGCGTCGCGAAGCAGCCGCACCCAATCGTTCAACGCTCCCTTGCGGTCGCCGCGCTGATCTTTGAGCATCGCCAGGAAATACCGGGCCCGCGGATCATCGCCGTTCTGCGCAACGGCTGCAGTGAAGGCCGTCTGCGCCGCCGGGGTAACGACACCACCCGCCGCTTGCACCAACGCTTCACCGAGCGCCGACTGCAAACCCGGTCCGCCGGGCGCGAGCGCTACGGCTTTGGCGTAGGCCTTGGCCGAATCGTCGAACCGTCCGAGCTGGAAGTATGATGCGCCAAGCAGCTGCCACCCGGCCGGGTCGTTTGGCGACTGCGCCAGTCGACCTTCGAGCCGCGCTACCATCGCTAGAACCTGGGGCGGGATTCCGGCTGACGCGCTGGCGGTGTCACTCGAAGTTTGGCCCGCCGCGCCTTCCACCGGCATCGCGACCGGCGCAGGGGTGGTCAGGTCAGGGCGGCCACGCACCGCATAGAGCCCGGTCGCGGCAAGTGCGACGGTGACGCTGCTACCAAGGGCAAGGCGGAATGTCGTTGCTGGGCACAGGCTGGTACGGCTTGCCGGATTCGCTAACAACGCTGCACCGGCGCGGCTTTCCGCAAGCACGCGACGTCTAAGTTCGGTTCGCAAACTGTCCGCCTCGCTCGGCGCCATGACACCACTGACGACCTGCACATCGAGCTCGGCAAGCTGGTCACGCAAGACGCCAAGCACTGCGTCATTTTCGCCTGCTGTGCGGTCGTATCGCCGCACGAGCGGCACTGCGAGTCCAGCAACAGCTACGGCGACCATCACGGTCAACACGATCCACAATGTCACGATATTCAGCCTTGGCGTAACAGGGCGTCGACGCGCGCACTATCTTCGGGGCTGAGCGGCACATCCGTCGTAATGCTTCGACGGCGCTTCAGGTATAGCGCGACGCCCAATCCGCCAAGCCCGATGAACACAGCCGGGCCAAGCCAGAGTAGCAGCGTGGCGGTTTCGAACGGCGGCTGCAGCAGCACATAATGACCATAACGCGCGACAATGTAGGCAACAGCCTGCTGGTCGCTATCGCCGCGCACCAGTCGCTCACGCACCAATAGACGTAGATCGCGTGCCAATGGCGCGTCGGAGTCGTCGATGGTCTGGTTCTGGCAAACCA
>CAXTTR010000407.1:0-2863 GCA_964247215.1 uncultured Sphingomonadaceae bacterium | reverse complement strand
CCACTGTACCGAGCCGGCGTCGAGCAGACCTTCGTTGCCGCGGCTGTCGTGGTGGCGCATGCGGCCCGCGAGCATGTAGGTGACGGTCTCGAAGCCGCGGTGCGGATGCGACGGGAACCCGCCGATATACGCGCCCGGATCGTCCGAGCCGAACTCATCAAGCATCAGGAACGGGTCGAGGTCGGGCAACGCCGTCGTCCCGATAACGCGGGTGAGCTTGACGCCGGCACCGTCACTGGTCGGCATGCCCCTGCCCTGCCAGACAATGTGACGAGCGGTAGTCGGGGCAGCGTCGACGCCGGATTGTTTCAGAGCAGTAGCCATTCGGCGAACCTCCGCGGGTTGGAGGTCGACATAAGAGCTCACGATCGCGGCCGGTAGCCCCAGCGCGGGCAAGCTTATCTATCGACCGGTACAGGCGGCCGGACTATCGCCAGCACGCGCCATGCGACCAGCGCGATCGCCGAGCCGAGCGTCCAGCCGGCGAGGACGTCGGTCGGCCAGTGCACGCCGAGGTAGACACGGCTGACCCCGATGGCGATCACCAGCAGCACCGCGCTGCCGATCATCAACGCCCTGAGCGAGCGCCCAAAGCTGCCCGCCGCGAGAATCGCCACCAGCGTGAAATAGACAACCGGCGACATCATCGCGTGACCGCTCGGGTAGCTCGACGACATGATCGCGTCGAGATGCGGCACTAGTGTTGGCCGTGGGCGGCCGTTGAGCGACTTTAGCCCAGCCGACGCGATCTGCGCCGCTATCACCGTCGCCGTGAACACCAGCGCCTGCCGCCGCCGCTGCGCCGCCAGCAGCGCCAGCGTCGCGCCGAGCGTCACCAGCGTCAGCACGGTGAAACCGCCCAGCGCGGTGATGTCACGCGCCGATTCGTGCAGCCACGCCGGGCCGACCGGCAGCGCGAGGTCACCCGGCGTGCGGAACCACAGCAGGATGGCGCGGTCCGCGCCTGCGGTCTCACCCTCGCGGATCTCACCGCCAAGCCTGAGCACCCCCCACAGGCTGCCGAACAGCACGCACAGGACCGCCAGCGTCCGCGCCTCGATCCGCTGCAACATCCTTCGCATGCGCGTCGTTGTAGGGCCGTTGGCGATTTAGAATAGCGCTGTTGTGAACCGCCGTTGGAGTTTGTGCATGATCTTGTCACGTCTGCTGCTGATCGCTGCCACGCTGTCTGCGGCCACTGCCATGGCGCAGCCGGGGCCGACGGCGAGCCCGCCCGAAGCGCGGTCGTTCATGCTCGGCAGCCTGAAGCTGACCGCGCTGCACGACGCCAACTTCGCGGCACCCAACGACGGCAAGACTTTCGGCGTCGATGCCGGACCGGCGGCCGTTGCTAAAACACTGAGCGACAACGGCCAGCCCACCGGCAGCATCGCCGTCAGCGTCAATGCGCTGTTGGTGCAGATGGGCAACCGCATCATCCTGCTCGACACCGGACTCGGCCCGAGCGCCCATGGCAATACCGCTGGCAGCATCCGGCAGGCCGGGTTCGACCCGCGGCAGATCACCGATGTGCTGATCACGCATACGCACGGCGATCACGTCGGCGGGCTGGCCACCGCCGACGGCAAGCTGATGTACCCGCAGGCGATGATCCGCATGCAGGCGCAAGAGTGGGCGTGGATGCAGTCGCAGCCGGGCAGCGCCGCGCTCGTCAAGACCATCGCTCCCAATGTCCGTACCTTCGAACCCGGAACGCAGATCGCGCCGGGCATCACGGCCGTTGCCATCGACGGCCATACACCGGGCCATACCGGCTACGAGATCGTCTCAGGCAAGGCGCGGCTGCTCGATATCGGCGACACCGCGCATAGCTACATCGTCTCGCTGCAGCACCCGGAATGGGCGATGGGCTTCGACGGCGACAAGAACATCGGCAAAGCGTCGCGCAAGGCCACGCTAGCGCGGCTGGCGGCAAGCCACGAGATGATATTCTCGCCGCATTTTCCGTATCCGGGCGTGGGCACGATCGCGGTTAGCGGCAGCGGCTACGCGTGGGTGCCGAGCAGCGCGGTGGAGGCGAACTGAGTTATGTACCGCGAGGGCACTAGACCGCTTCCCCAGCGAAAGCTGGGGAGGCGATAAACACGCGTAATTCGTCTTCAACCATGCTCAGCCATGAACCCGAAAACGATACGGTGCCACCTTCGCCGCCGCCGCTTGCCACGCCGGACGCGCCTGCAAGCGCCGCACATAGGCGAGCAGCGTGGGCCGCGCCCCGCACTCGCCTTGCGCCGCGGCGATCTCAGCGACGAACGACATCATAATGTCGGCTCCGGTCAGCGTGTTTCCGATTAGCCAATCGTCGTCGCCCAGTTCGGCGGCGAAAAAGTCGAGCTGGCTGCTGATCTGCTCGGCGATGCGCGGCGCTAGCGGTGCCGCCGCCGCACCGAGCCGCCCAGTGTAAAGCTTGAGCATAAACGGCAGCATCGCCGAGCCCTCGGCGTAATGGAGCCATTCGAGATAGGTCTCGTGCGCGGCGCTGCCCGGCACGGGCATCAGACGCCCGTTGCCGTACATCCGGATCAGATAGTCGACAATCGCGCCCGACTCCGCCAGCCGCAGGCCGCCGTCCTCAATTACCGGCGATTTGCCGAGCGGGTGCACTGTCTTCAGCTCGGGCGGCGCCAGCCGGGTGACGGCATCGCGCGTGTACGAGGTGATGCGGTAATCGACGCCGAGCTCGTCGCACAGCCACAGGATACGCTGTGAGCGTGAGTCGTTCAGGTGGTGGACGGTGATCATCGCGGTCTCCCCTGTGTCAGCCTAGCTGGTTGCGGGCTCGCCGGTAAAGCCTGCGGCCTGACCGCGCTACGTCCGCCCGACCGGAACATCGTAGCTCTCC
>CAXTTR010000406.1:0-2867 GCA_964247215.1 uncultured Sphingomonadaceae bacterium | reverse complement strand
CGCCGCCGTGTATGCACAAGGATCGCGGATCGAAGCGGGCGACATCGTCTTCGATGATCTTGCGCCCGCGACAGACGTGCTGCTCCATCCGGCCCCCCTGGCATCCGCTGAAAGCACCGCTCCCCTGCCCGCGTCGCTCGGTCGCATCGTCCGCGAACGCGAGTTCGCGGCGATCCGCTCGGCGCTCGCGGACTGCTCGGGCCGCCGCCTCGAAACCGCGCGACGGCTCGGCATCAGCGAGCGGACGCTGCGCTACAAGATGGTCGCGATGAGCGGCGGTGCCGCAATCGCTCGCGCCGCGATGACGATGCAATGATCCCGCCGATCGTCTCGTTCGACACCCAGAGCGTGCTGGCGCTGCGTAACCAGATCCTTGGTCGCAACACGGCGCTGGCTCCCGCGTCCGCTCCGGCGACGACCGGGTTTAGCGGCGCGATCACCGCGGCGTTGCAATCCGTGAACGGTATGCAGGCGGCAGCGGGTGACGCCGCGACCGCGTTCGAGCGTGGTGACACAAGCTCGATCGCGCAGGTCATGCTGACCCGCCAGAAAGCCTCGATCGCATTCGAGGCGACGATGCAGGTCCGCAACAAGCTTTTGTCGGCATACAAGGACATCATGAGCATGCCGGTATGACGGCATGAACGAGCTCATTGTGCAAAACGGCGGGCTCAGCCCCGGCGGTGCGCTCGCGGGCATCCGGCTGCGCGGCACCCGGCTGATCGCGCAACCTGCCGTACGCCGCGCGTTACCGGCGCTGCTGATGCTGCTCGCGCTCGCTGCCGCGGGCGCATTGTGGCTGGCGCTGCGGACACCCGACTACCGCGTCGTGCTTCCGGCGCTCGCCGATAATGACAAGGCCGCGGTGCTGGCGGCGCTGAAAACCGGTAACATCCCGGCGCAAGTCGATCCGGCCACCGGCGCGGTCGAGGTCGCGGCGAACCAGGTTGCAGCGGCGCGCATCATGCTCGCGGGTCAGGGCCTGCCTAAAGCAGCCGCGCGGTCGAGGCCGCGCGCCTGAAGCAGGCGCAGGAAACCGAGCTCGCGGCGAGCATCATGGCGATCGACGGCGTCGAGAACGCCTCGGTGCATCTCGCCGCCGGCGAAGTCTCGGTGTTCGTCCGCGACCGCGCCGCCCCGAGCGCGGCGGTGTTCGTCAAGCTGGCGGGCGGCCGGGTGCTCAGCGACACGCAAGTCCGCGCGATCGAGCACCTTGTGGCCTCGTCGATTGCCGGGCTGGCGACCGACCAGGTCAGCATCGTCGACCAAAGCGGCCGCTTGCTGTCGGGCGACCCTGCCGGCGGCTTGCTCGGCGAGGGTGCGCGCCAGCTCGCGTATCAGGCGCGTGTCGAGACGCAGTACCGGCAGCGCGTGCTGGCGCTGCTGACACCGATGCTCGGCGACAATAACTTCTCGGCCGAAGTCTCCGCCGATCTCGACTTTACCGAGAACGCCGTCACGCACGAAAGCTACGACAAGGACGGCGTCATCCGTAGCGAGCAGGGCAGCAGTGCCACCGACGCCGTTCTCCCCCCTGCCCGCGGCATCCCCGGCGCGCTGTCGAATACCGTGCCGCCAGCCGCGCAGGTCGGCACGGCAGCGGCGTTGGCGGGCGTCGTGCCACCAATGGCCGGACCCAAGAACGACAGCTTCGCGCGCAGTTTCGAGGTCGGCAAGGCGGTGTCGGTGACCCGCGGCGCTGTCGGGCAGCTGCGGCGGCTGTCGGTCGCGGTTATCGTGCGCGACACCGCGCTCGGTGCGGCCAAGGGCCAACCCGCGCAGCTTGCGGTGCTGACGGGACTGGTCCGCAGCGCGGTCGGCTTCGATGCCCGGCGCGGCGACACGGTGACGATCGCCGGGCGCCCGTTCGCCCCGGCGGCTGCCGATGCAGGCGCGAAGTGGTTCGAACAGCCTTTGCTACGCAGCGGTGGCGAGGCGCTGATCGCGCTGCTCGGGCTGGCGCTACTGGTACTCGGGATTGTGTTGCCGCTCATCAAGCGCCTGCCCGCGGCGACACCGGCCGCACTGCTGACCGATCAGCGCGACACGGTGGCTCTGGGTGATCCGATGATCGACTATACGGACAAGCTCGCCGCGACCAAGCGGCTGGTGGCGGCCGACACCGCGCGCGCCTCGGTCGTTATGCGCCAGATGATCCGGGTCGACGCGGCATGATGCCGGGCCGACCCGCATGATTCAGCTGCCGCTGACCGGCGCACAGAAATGTGCCGTGCTGATGCTGTTGCTCGATGAGCCTGCAGCAGCTGACCTGCTCCAGCAGCTTGCCTCGGCGGAGGTCCACGCCGTCGGCCACGCGATGCTGTCGGTCGCCGAAATCCAGCCGCACGCCATCGATACGGTGCTCGACGAGTTCCTGCTGGCGAGCAACGCCACCGCCGCGCTCGGCAACGGCGGCGCGCAGGTGCGCTCGGTGATGCACCGCGCGCTCGGCCGGTCGCGCGCCGAGGGCGTCCTGGGCCAGCTTGGGCCACCGATAGCACCGCGCCCGTTTGCCGGGCTCGATTGGGTTGAACCGGCGACGCTCGCCGACATGCTGGCACACGAGCATCCGCAGGCGGCGGCACTGGTGCTGGCGCACCTTACACCCGAGGTGGCCGCCGATGTACTGGCGCTGATGCCCGAGGCACTGCAGCCCGACATGCTGTACCGCCTCGCCCGGCTCGGGCCGGTGAGTGGCGACGTCGTCGCCGAACTCGAGGCAGCGCTCGAGCAGCAGCTCGCCGAAACGCCGGGCCGCCCGTCAGGCGCGGCCAAGGCCGGCCCGGACTTTACCGCCAAACTGCTTAACCTTTCGGCCGACCAGGCGCGGCTGCTGGCAGCGTTGCGCGAACTCGACCCCGAGCTGA
>CAXTTR010000405.1:0-2879 GCA_964247215.1 uncultured Sphingomonadaceae bacterium | reverse complement strand
CCATGGGGAGATGTGCCCCGCTGGGCGAAATGTGATATGGTCGCGACCGTATCTTACGATCGGCTAAACTTGCCGTATTCCAAACACCCGGTGACTGGAAAGCGGCAGTTTGCCCAGATCGAGCTGCCTCAAACCGACGTCCGACGCTTGCGCGAATGTATCGGAAAGGCGCTTGGCATCGTGGTTGTAACGTAGGACTTGGCCCGCTATATATCATCCGTTCCTGCGCTGCCCTCGGGTATCAGGCTTAAGTCCAAGCTTGCTTGGCAGGGCCTTAGGTGTTGCAAACTTGAGGTCCGATCCGCCCCGGCCTGAGCAATCAGGCCGGGGTTTTTCGTTGATCGACCTGTGCTGTGTAAACTGTCGTTTACGACGCTTCAGATTGCGATCCTCAACTCATGCCTTGCCGACACCGCCCCACCGCACTACACCGCCCGCCAAGTCATGCTCACCCAACGGTCCCGTTACGCGCTTCGCGCCCTGATCTACCTTGCTCAGACCGGCAGCGTCGCCCCGGTACCGATTAGCTTGATCGCCGCCGATCAGAAGCTGCCGCGCAAATTCCTCGAGATCATCCTCGTCGACCTCAAGAACGGCGGGCTGGTCGAGAGCTACCGTGGCAAGTTCGGCGGTTACCGGCTATCGCGGGCACCGCAGAAAATCAGCTTCGGCGAGATTATCCGGCTTATCGAAGGCCCACTGGCGCTGGTGCCATGCGTCAGCCTGACCGCGTACAAACGCTGCGCCGACTGCTTCGAGGAGTCGACCTGCGTCATCCGCCGCGCCATGCTGCTGGTGCGCGATCAGACCGCCGCGATCCTTGACTCAACAACACTGGCCGATGTTATCGAGCGGCGCGCCGCGGCTTAGGGCGGTCAGGCCACCGGGCGCTTCTTCAACTCGGCAAGGATCTCGTTCAGCACGACGACATCGGCCGGAACCGGGGTCGCAGCCGTCATCGCGGCGAGGGCCCGCGCCAAGAAACGATTGGCGAGCCGGACGATCTGGAACACGGCGAAGGCGATGATCAGGAAGTTGATCAGCGCGGTGAGAAAGCGGCCATAGCCGAACATCGCGACGCCGGCTTTCTTCAGCGCCGCATAATCCTCGAGGCTGCCGTTGTAGCTCGCCGGAATCGGGCCGAGGCGAATAAAGTGGCTGCTGAAGTCGACGCCGCCCGTTATCGCACCGATCAGCGGCATCAGCAGATCGTCGGTCAAGGAAGTGACGATGCCCCCGAACGCGGCACCGATGACGACGGCGACGGCAAGATCGAGCACATTGCCGCGCGCAATGAACTTCCTAAATTCTGCAAACACGTTCAATTCCCCTCTGTTATGGCATCGTAACACACTCTATCTACGCGGCGTTACGGTATGGATGTGCTAATCCAACGTTAAGGGAGATACAAATGCCGACATATACCCGCACTCTGCTGCCGGTTGCGCTGGTGCTGTCGCTGGGCAGCTGCGGGGTCAACACGATCCCGACCAAGGAGGAGGCCGCCAAGGCCGCGTGGGGGCAGGTCGAGAACGAGTATCAGCGCCGCGCCGACCTGATCCCGAACCTTGTCGCTACCGTCCAGGGCTATGCCAAGCAGGAAAAGGACGTCCTTGTCGGCGTCACCCAGGCGCGCGCCAGTGCGAGCGCGATCCATCTGTCGGGCGACGACCTGCGCGATCCCGACAAGGTCGCCGCCTATGCCAAGGCGCAAGGCAATGTCTCGATGGCGCTGACCCAGCTGCGGCCGCTGCAGGAGGCCTATCCCGACCTCAAGTCGAACGCCAACTTCATGGCGCTGCAGTCGCAGCTCGAAGGGACCGAGAACCGCATCACCATCGCGCGGCAGGATTATAACAATGCCGTGCAGGACTATAACACGACGATCCGTACTTTCCCGGCAATGATCGGCGCAAAGACCATCTACGGCTCCAAGCCGCTGCAGCCGTTCAAGGCGACGACCGCCGACGCGCAGGTCGCACCGACGGTGAAGTTCTGAGCCTGATTTCGGTTCTCGCGGCAACGCCCCTCCACCATGCAAGAGCATGGTCCCCCTCCCCGAAGGCGGGGAGGATCGAGTTTGGGTCCTCCCCGGCTTCGGGGAGGGGGACCGCCCGCTTGGGCGGTGGAGGGGCGGTCGCGCTGGGGCTGATCTTTCTACTCGCGCTGATATTTGCGACGTTTGTGAAAGCTGCCACTCCCGTTTTCCCGCCGCTGACCGGGCGTGTCGTCGACGCCGCCAACGTCCTTCCGCCCGAGACGCAGGCGGCGCTGACCGCCAGGCTCGAAGCGCTGGAGACCTCGACCGGTACGCAGCTGGTTGTCGCGACGATTCCCAAGCTCGGCGACGTGCCGATCGAGGATTACGGTTACCAGCTCGGGCGCGCGTGGGGCATCGGCCAAAAAGGCAAGAACACCGGCGCGATCCTGCTGGTCGCTCCAAACGACCGCAAGGTGCGGATCGAGGTTGGCTATGGGCTGGAGCCTGTGCTGACCGACGCGATGACGTCGGTAATCATCCAGAACCAGATCCTGCCCGCGTTCAAGGCGGGCGACATTCCCGGCGGCGTCGCCGCCGGCACCGACGCCTTGATCCAGCAACTGCAGCTCGCTCCCGACGAGGCGGCGGCAGCGGCAGCGCGGGCCGCGCAGGTGCATAGCCAGCAAGAGCACCATGTTTCGGCGGGCGGCGGCAGTGGCTTCACCGTGCTGATGATCATCTTGTTTATTGTGTTCTCACTGTTTCGCCGCCGCAGCGTCTATGGCGGCGGCGGCGGGCTCGGCACCGGGCTTATCGTTGGCAGCATGCTCGGCGGGCTCGGTCGCGGCGGCGGTGGCGGCGGTGACTGGGGCGGCGGTGGCGGCGGTGGGTTCAGCGG
>CAXTTR010000404.1:0-2906 GCA_964247215.1 uncultured Sphingomonadaceae bacterium | reverse complement strand
CAATGTCAAACATCGCCGCAAGGTCATCGCCCGGCAACGGCCCGGAAGCCACGTGGTCAGCTCTCGACGACGGCCTCGACGACAACTTTGCGCGGGCGGCCACGCTTTCGCGGCACGACGGCAGGTTCGGCCGCCTTGGCAGAAGGCGCATCGATGAGCGGCAACACCGGCTCGACCGCAGCAGCGGCGTCGACCAATGGCGTCGGTGAAAGGGACGCTGCCGCAGGTTCAACGGGTCGCGTCGCGGGCCCGGGAATGCCGGCGAAGATTGGCTGTTCTTGCGCCGCGACCGGACTGGCCGGCTCGGCCGGAACCTGGTAGCGACTGCCGCTGTCGTCACGGGAAGGACGCCGGTTCAGGCGCTCACCTTGACGCTCGCCACTGTGCCGCTCGCCGCCAGAGCGCTCGCCCTGTGGGACAGTCTCGTCGCGGCTGTTATCCTGACGACCATGGCCGGAGCGGTCACCGCTCTGGCGGTAGCCATTACCGCGATCGTTACCGCGCTCCGTCGAGCGCTCGCTGCCTGACTGCTCACTCGGCCGCTGGTAGGCCTGAGCCTCATTTGGCTGGCGCTCGCTTGACGGCTGGCGAGCCTGATCGGGCCGCTCAGCACTCTGATTGCCAGCTGGCTGGCTGCCATTCGGCTGACTGCCATTTGGAACCGCGGCGTTCGCCTGCCGCTCGTTGTAATTACGCTCGCGCGCGCCCCGATCATCAGGCTGACGCTCGTCTCGGCGCGTGTCGGGACGGCGCGCACCGTCACCCTGCGCGTTCTGTTGTCGATAATCGTCACGCTGTTGCGCACGCTCGGGCTGCTGGCGCTGTGCATCCTGTCGCGACTGATCCTGCCGGTACTGGTCGGCTCGCGGCTGATCCTGACGCGGCTGCGACATGCGATTGCCGTCCTGCTGCGACGGTGCTGCCTCGCCCTCGTCGGCATCCTCGTCGTAGCCGCCAGGGTCACTCTGCGCGACGTAGTTCTGCGGGCCGCTCTGGCCGTTGTTATAGTTCTGGCCCTCACCGCTATCGTCGTCGTCGTCGTAATCGCGGCGCGGCTGTTGGCGGTTATCCGGCTGGCGCTCGCGATAATCATTAAGCACGCGGTAATAGTGATCGGCATGCTGCATGTAATATTCGGTCGCAACGCGGTCACCGTTCTGCGCCGCATCACGGGCCAGTGCTTTATACTTTTCGAGTAGCTGCGTGGCGTTGCCGCGCTGCCGCAGTTCAAGCCGGTTGCCGCCGTTATTGTTATAATTGTTGTTCCCGCGCGGTGCCCCGCCGCCACCATCGGCTTGCGGCGGACGCGCACCTCCGCGACCGCGGCGACGACCGTTCTGGTTATTTCGAATCAAAGGCTCATTCCCTGTGCGTCGGCCAAGCTTGGGCAGGCATCATCGGATGGGCTGACGTTCGACACACTGGCGCGCCGTATTGCGCGGGTCGCAGCGGTTTTGTGTCAGCGGTAGGGGACCTGACTTCAGTCCACCCTGCCTGACCTGCCTCTAGCGGCAAAGTCCGATCCGTCAAAGCACTATTTGGTGACGACGAGACAGCGCGGCAACCCCGCCAGATCGCGGAGCAGGGCGACGTACAAGCCAGCCGAGGTGAACAGCGCGCCCGCCGAGGCGGCCTGGGTCGAACCAATCTCGATACACGCGACCCCGCCGGGGGCAAGACACGCGCCGATAATCGAGGCAAGCTTGCGGTAGGCGTCGAGACCGTCGGGCCCAGCGAACAGCGCGCCGTGCGGCTCCCAGTCGACGACGTCGCGGGGCAAGGCCTCGCTCGTGCCGATATAGGGCGGGTTGCACAGAATCAGGTCGAAGCTGCCCGCCGCGGCGTCCCAGCTGCCTTCGATCAGGCGCGCTCGCGGCATGAAGCCAAGCCGCTCGGCGTTCGTACTTGCCACCGCCAGCGCCACGCCCGAAATGTCGACGCCAACACCGTCCGCCATCGGCCACTCGCTGAGTGCCGCAAGTAGCAGCGCGCCCGAACCCGTCCCGAGGTCGAGCACGGTGCGCACCGGCGTCGCCCCGAAATGCGCCGCTGCCGCCTCGATCAGCGTTTCCGAATCGGGCCGCGGGATCAGCACGTCGGGCGTTACCAGCAGATCGAGCGACCAGAATTCCCGGTGCCCAGTGATGTAGGCGACCGGCTCGCCAGAGGCGCGGCGCTCGATGCGCGCTACAAATGGCATCGAGTCGAGCGGGGTATCGAGTTGCGCCAACATTGCCAGCCGGGGCATCTGTAGAAAGTCGGCAAGCAGCACCTCGGCATCGAGCCGGTCGATACGCAGCGCCGCCTCGCGCAATGCTTCACCGATTGTGGTCGGCTGGATTGCAGCAGCGCTTTGACCTGCGCCCGCTTCAGCCATCCAGATTGGCGAGCCGCGCCGCCTCATCCTCCGCGATCAACGCTGAGACGAGCTCGTCGAGCCCCGGCCCTTCAAGCACTTCGGTCAGCCGGTGCAGCGTCAGCCCGATACGGTGGTCGGTGATCCGCCCCTGCGGGTAGTTGTACGTCCGGATGCGCTCCGAACGGTCGCCCGAGCCGACCATCGACTTCCTGTCGGCGGCGCGTGCGTCGTGCAGCTTCGAGCGCTCGAGCTCGTACAGCCGCGTCCGCAGCACCTTCATCGCCTTGGCCTTGTTCTTGTGCTGCGACTTCTCGTCCTGCTGGATGACCACCAGCCCGCTCGGGACGTGGGTGATCCGCACCGCCGAGTCGGTGGTGTTGACCGACTGCCCGCCGGGTCCCGACGAGCGGAACACGTCGATGCGCAAATCCTTGTCCTCGACCTTGACGTCAACCTCTTCCGCCTCGGGCAGCACCGCGACCGTCGCCGCCGATGTGTGGATTCGGCCCTGCGTTTCGGTCGCGGGCACGCGCTGGACGCGGTGGAC
>CAXTTR010000403.1:0-2924 GCA_964247215.1 uncultured Sphingomonadaceae bacterium | reverse complement strand
GTTCTTGATCGCCCCAAGGCTGAGCACGTCGACCCCGGCGCGCCAGCTGATGTCACCCGGGTGGCAGCCGAGCGCCGCTGCCGCATTGGCGAAACGCGCGCCGTCGAGCTGCACCCGCCAGCCGCGCGCACGGGCGTATTCACCAAGCGCCGCGAGTTCATCCGGCGTGTAAACCGTGCCGCACTCGGTCGCCTGCGTCAGCGACAGCGCGCGGACCTGGACTTGATGCACGTCGCCGCGATGCGCGGCAAGGCCAGCGGTGATGCGATCGGGAGTCAGCTTGCCGTGCGCCCCGTCGACCAGCAGGATCTTGGCGCCGCCGGTAAAGAACTCGGGCGCGCCGCACTCGTCGACATGGATGTGCGCCTCGGTGTGCGCGACGACCGCGCCGTACGGCGGCACCATCACCGCCAGCCCGAGCGCATTTGCCGCCGACCCTGTCGACACCGGCAGCACGGTACAGGCGCGCCCGAAAAACGCGCTGTACACCGCATCGAGCCGCGCCGACCACGGGTCGCCGTCATAGGCGGCCGCCGTCGGCTGGTTCGCCGCGACGAGGGCGTCGATGACCTCGGGGCACGCCGCGGCGGCGTTGTCGGACTGGAAGTTCATACGCCTCGGCTAGGGAAACGGGCGGCAGGGGTCAATTGCTAACCGTGGCCGTGCCGTCAGAACCCGTATGTCAGCGTCCCCCGCACGCCATTATCGCGCGTCCGGTCACCATTCACGCCGCTGTAGCCAATCGCAAACGTCGCGTTCCGCCCGAGGCGGAACTCACCGCTCACGTCGGCGGCGAGCGCCCAGCGATCGACCGGCACGGCGCTGATCGACGCCGGGCTGCTGCTGCCTGCGAGCGCCAGCAACGCGGCGGGCGAGCGGTCGCCGCCGGTGTGCTGCGCGCCCGCCGAGGCTTTGATGGTGAAGCCCTTAAGGTCCAGCGCACCGCGCAGGCCCGCTGTCGTCACGTCGGTGGTATAGCCGCTCCGCGACGATGTCAGCGCCGCGCTGCCGCCGGTTTCGGTGAACGCCGCGGTATCGAGCGCCACCCAGGCGAATCGCACGAACGGCTCGACGCGCGAGGTGCCGGTCGCGAGATCGTACGAGACGTCGGCGAAAGCCTGATAAGTGTTGCCGTCCGAGCGCGCCGCAAGCGTTTGGCCGAGCCCCGGCACGGTGATCGTCCGGCTGCTGCGCGCCTTGATCCCGGCGACGCTCGCCCCCGCCGCCGCCGCGAAACCGTGGTCCCGGCGGTAGCCCGCGTAGATGCCGCCGCCGGTACTTTCGACTTTCGACTGGCCGAGCGCATAGTGGTCGAGCGTTGTCGTCGTGTAGTCGAACAGCGCACCGATCTTGCCGCCGTCGAAGCCCATGTCGATGCCGACGATAGCGCCGCCGGTGCTGGTGTGGAACGCGCTGCCGTTGCCGTCGGAGCGGTTCGTCCCCCACGCGCCGACGCCGCGTGCCCACAAGGTGTAGGCGTGGCCGCCGCGCTCGCTCGTCGCAGCGCTGTCGTCCTTGCCGGGCGTCGCTGCAAGGCCGCCGCCGAGCCGGTCGAGCGCCGCCTCGCGAACGTGCCGCGTGTCATCCATCGCGACACGGCGCTCGGCGCTGTGGATCTCGCCCGACAGCTGGTTGAGCGCGTCGGGAAGGTTGAGCCCCGGCGCGAACAGCGCAGCGAAGGCGGACGGGTTATAGCCGCCCGCGGTAGCCTTGTCATAGGCGGTCGCGACATTGCGCTCGTTCTGCGTCAGCAGTCCGCTGCCAACCTGCGCCACCAGTGACTTCGCCTGCAAACCGAGCAGTACCGACGTCGTGGTATAGCTGACCAGCGGCGCGAACGCGGCGTTGTAGGTCGCGTTTCCATAGGACACTGTGCCGAAGTTGCCGCTACGCCCGCTCGCCGCCGTCAACAACGTATAGGTGGTGAACGGCGTCAGCGGTCCGGCGAGCTGGTTGAGCGCCAGCGTGCCCGCGAGCGTCGCGCTGCCAGCGACGGTGAGCCGGTCGGCGGTCGTCGCATTGACGTTGACCGCGAAGGTCGATCCCGGCTGGAAGACCGCGTTGCCGGCCACCGATAATGTACCGGTAGTCGTGCCAAGTCCGGGCGCGACGGTGCTGCCGCTGTTCGCGACCAGCCCGGCGACGCTGCCAGTGCCGCGGATCGAGCTGCCGCTGGCGAGCGTCACCGTCGAGTTGGTCAGGCTGCCGGTAACGCGCAGCTGGCTGCCGCCGATAATGTTCGTCGGTCCGGCGTAGCTGCTGTCAGCAGCGAGATTGAGGCTTCCGCCGCCGGTCTCGACAATCGAGCCGGGGCCGGTGATCGAGCTTAGCGTCAGGTCGAAGCCATTAGTCTTGACCGTGCCGATGCCTGCCGTCGTGATGTTATTCGACAGCTGCAGTCCGGCTGCACCCGCGGCCAGCGTGGTGCCGTCCGCAAGTGAAATCGTCGCGACACCGGCAGCGGTGTTGGTGCCGACAGTGACTGATCCGGCCGATATACCGAGGCCGAAGAAACCATTGTTGCCACTTAGAACAAGATTGCCGCTACCGATTTTCGCAATAGTACCAAACGGCGAAATCACGCCCGTCAGCGTCAAAATCCCCGCGCCACTGTCGATTGTACTCGTCCCCATGGTCGATATCGTGTTCGCCAGCACAAGCCCTGAGCTGCCTGCAGCGAGCGTCGTCCCGTTCTTAAGCGCGATGTTACCGCTGCCAGCGGCGGTGTTGCTGCCGACGGTGACGCTGCCGCTCATGACGTTCAGCCCGGCAAAGCTGTTACTGCCGTTCAGTACGAGGTTACCCGTACTGGCCTTACTGATCGAGCCGGGCCCGGTGACCGGGCCCGCGAGCGCGAATACTCCTGCACCGGAGTCGATCGTGCCAACGCCAGCGGTCGACACCGTATTGGCCAGGACCAGCCC
>CAXTTR010000402.1:0-2936 GCA_964247215.1 uncultured Sphingomonadaceae bacterium | reverse complement strand
GTACGACTTGTACGTCCGGCCCTGCCACAGGAAAGTCTCCCCCGGCGCTTCGGTCGTGCCCGCGAGCAGCGAGCCGACCATCACCGCCGCCGCGCCTGCCGCCAGCGCCTTGGCGATATCGCCGCTGGTGCGCAGGCCACCGTCGGCGATCACCGGCACGCCGAGCTTCGCCGCCGCTTCCGCCGCGTCGATGATTGCGGTCAGCTGCGGTACGCCGACTCCCGCGACGACGCGCGTCGTGCAGATCGAGCCCGGACCGATGCCGACCTTGATGCCGTCGGCGCCCGCGTCGATCAGCGCGCGTGCCGCCTCGCCGGTGGCGATGTTGCCGGCGATGACCTGAACGCGGTTCGAGAGCCGCTTGATCCGCGTCACTGCCTCGGCAACGCGGATGTTGTGGCCGTGTGCGGTATCGACGACGATGATGTCGCATTCGGCGTCGAGCAGTGCTTCGGTGCGCGCGAAGCCAACGTCGCCGACGGTGGTCGCGGCGGCGACAAGCAAGCGCCCCGCCCCATCCTTGCTGGCGTTCGGATAAGTAACGGCGCGCTCGATATCCTTGACGGTGATCAAACCGATGCAGCGGTAGTCGTCGTCCACCACCAGCAGCTTCTCGATCCGGCGCGCGTGGAGCAGCCGCCGCGCATCTTCCTGGCTGACCCCGGCGCGCACCGTTGCGAGGTTATCGCGCGTCATCAGCTCGGATACTGGTTGCGCCGGGTTCTCGGCGAAGCGCACGTCGCGGTTGGTGACGATGCCGACGAGCTTGCCGGGCTGCCCGGGAGCAGCCGCCTCGATCACCGGAATGCCCGAAATGCGATGCTGCTTCATCAGCGCCAGCGCCTCGCCGAGCGTCTGGTGGCTGAGCATCGTTACCGGGTTGACGACCATGCCGCTCTCGAAGCGCTTGACCTGGCGAACCTGCTGCGCCTGCTCCTCGATCGTCAGGTTGCGGTGGAGCACGCCCAGCCCTCCCGCTTGCGCCATGACGATTGCCATGTCGGCTTCGGTGACGGTATCCATCGCCGACGACAGCACCGGGATATTAAGCGCGAGGTCGCGCGTAATACGTGTCGCGGTGTCGGCTTCGGAGGGCAGCACCGACGACTCGCCCGGCACCAGCAGCACGTCGTCGAAGGTGAGCCCGAGCCGGATATTCATGTGCGTCGCGGTGCCCCGAACCGCGCGGACGGGAATCAACCGGCGGTCCGGCCCTATACTGGACTGCGGCCCGACTGGCTAGCGGCCGCGGCTTGGCGAATTGGCACTTGCGCGGCGGGGGCGCTTTCCGCCAAGCGGCAGATACAGGTTCGCACGCGCGGGCTGACCAGACCGAGGGAGCGCCAGCGTTGCGTAAGCTATCACTCATCCCGCTCGCCGCGGCGCTGCTGGCGAGCACTAACCCGGCCGCGGCGAGTGACAAGTTCTGGCGGACCGTCGGCGACGCGGGAGCGATAGGCATTCCGCTCGCGGCGGGCGGCATCACCTTTTACGAAAGCGACCGCAACGGGTTGTTGATGCTGGGCGAGACCGGCCTGCTCACCGGCGGCTTGAGCGAGGGACTGAAGTACGCGGTGCGCGAACACCGGCCCAACGGCGGGCTGCACAGCTTCCCGTCGCTGCATACCGCCGCGGCGTTCGCCGGAGCTGGTTATCTGCAGGCACGCTACGGCTGGCAGGTCGGGGTGCCGTTCGAGCTGGCCGCTACACTCGTCGGCTTTGCCCGCGTCAAGTCGCACGACCACCATTGGTATGATGTCGTCGCCGGAGCCGCGATCGGCGAGGGCTCGGCGTTCATCTTTACGCGGCGATTGAACGAGAATGTGCAGATCAGCCCTTATGGTGATAGCAAAGGCGGCGGGGTCGCCGTGGGGGTGAAGTTTTGAAACTAACGTTTATTGCCGGACTGACGCTCGCCACGGCGGCCTGCGCGACACTGCCGAGCCCGCCGCTGCATCCGGTGGCGACGGCGGAGGTCCCGCGCGATGCGCGCGGTGAGCCGGTGCTGGCGGCGATCCGCCCGGCTCCGGGAGGCGCGATCGTGGCTCCCGCAGCTGTGGCAGCGGTGCCCAAACCGGTGTCATGCAAGCACTTCCGGCGCTGCCCGAAGAAGACTGGCTAACTGCAACGTCTCGATCGCGGCCTGATGAACACAATCGCACTGATCGTTGCGGGCGGTCGCGGCAGCCGCGCTGGCGAGGGCCTCCCCAAGCAATATCGCAATATCGGCAAAGTCAGTGTGTTGCGCCGCTCGGTGCTGGCTTTCGCCAGCCATTCGCGGATTGCTGGCGTGCAGGTGGTCATTCACCCTGACGACGCTGACCTGTACGCGGAGGCGATCGCCGGGCTCGCCCTTTCCGCGCCGGTAGGAGGGGGCGAAACACGGCAGCAGTCGGTACTCGCCGGGCTAGATGCGATCGCAGCCGCTGGCGAAACGCGCCGCGTGCTCATTCACGATGCAGCGCGGCCGCTGGTCACGGCGGGCATGATCGACCGCGTGCTCGATGCGCTCGACACAGCAGACGGCGCGACTCCGGCGCTGGCCGTCGTCGACTCACTGCGTCGCGGCCGGGAGACGAAGGGCGCGATGCTCATCGACGCGACCGTTCCGCGCGAGCTGCTTTATCGCGTCCAAACCCCGCAGGGCTTCGACTTCGCCGCGATTCACGCCGCGCACCGCGTTGCCAGACCCGACGCGACCGACGACGTTGCGGTCGCGCTTGCCGCAGGGCTGCAGATTGCGCTGGTCGAGGGCGATGAAATGGCGTTCAAGCTGACGCATGCCGACGATTTCGCCCGTGCCGAACGCTGGCTTGCTGCCGCTGGATCGACAAGCGGGCCAGTGATGATCTCGCGCAGTGCCTCCGGCTTCGACGTTCACCGGTTCGGCCCCGGCAATCACCTATGGCTGTGCGGCGTCAGCGTCGAGCATAGCC
>CAXTTR010000401.1:0-2949 GCA_964247215.1 uncultured Sphingomonadaceae bacterium | reverse complement strand
CTCGGGCACAATGCCTATTACGACGCTGCCGACGCGACGCTGTTCTGCGGCGACACGCTGTTCGCGCTCGGCTGCGGGCGGCTGTTCGAGGGCACGCCGGCGCAGATGCACGCCAGCCTGGGCAAGCTGATGGCGCTGCCCGACGACACGCGGGTGTACTGCGCGCATGAATACACCGCGGCGAACGCACGTTTTGCACTGACGGTCGAGCCCGGCAATGCCGCATTGCAGGCGCGGGCGGCGGAGATCACGCGGCGACGCGCGGCGGACTTGCCGACGGTACCCTCGACGATCGGCGACGAGCGCGCGACGAACCCGTTCGTGCGGGCGAGCAGTCTGGCGGAGTTCACCGCGCGGCGGGCGGCGAAGGACGGGTTCCGGGGTTGAGCCTTATGTAGATAGTCGGTTTCAGCGCGGAATGGGATCGGGACGACAACCTTGACGGTTGATGTCACGCCGCTGAAAGGCGAGTCGAAGGCGAGTGTCTGCAACAGAGTATTCTCAACGATAGCAACCCCTTGAGCGTAGTCTTTACGCACTAAATCTGTCTTAGTAAGATCGAAGCACTACCGCCGCTCATCCCGAGCGAAGTCGAGGGACGCACGATCAAGCAGCCTGCGTCCCTCGACTTCGCTCGGGATGAACGGCGGTAGTTCGACCCAACTGAAACAGGTCCTAAGTCCAACAGTGCGATTTTGTATATAGGAGTTATTCTGCCGTCTTCTGCGGCTTCGGCTTTGTATCGGCTTAGCCGAGACGACATCGTCATCTACCGTATATTAACCAGGTCGGCTCATTTGTCAAGCTGTTAAGAGCGTGATATGTCGCGGGCGGTCACTGCCCTACCCCGCCTCACACGCGGCCAGCACCTTGTCGATCTTGCGGCCGTCCATGTCGACGATCTCGAAGCGCCAGCCGTGCGCGCTGAACACCTCGCCGGTGTCGGGCAGATGACGCAGTTCGGCGAGCACATAGCCCGCCACGGTCTGGTAATCGCGGCTGTCGGGCAGTGTCACCCCGAGCCGCACCGCCATCTCGTCGGCGGGCAGCGACCCCGACAGCAGCCACGAGCCGTCATCGCGTTCGACCGCGGGCGGGTCGTTGGCGTCGTCGAAGTCCGAGCGGAACTCGCCCGCGATCGCCGCGAGCAGGTCGGCGGGCGTGACTAGCCCCTCGAAGTGGCCGTATTCGTCGTGGACCAGCGCCATTGGGATCTCCGCATCGCGCAGCATCGCCAGCGCGTCGACGGCGTCGAGCATGTCGGGCAGCACCGGCGCCGGGCGGGCAAGTTCGCGCAGGTCGAGCGGCTTGCCTTCGAGCAGCGCCGCGACCACATCGCGCGCCTGCAGCACGCCGATGATGTCGTCGACCGACCCCGCCGCGACCGGCAGCCGCGTGTGCGGCGTCGCGATCAGCGCGGCGCGGGTCTCGGCCTCGCTGGCGTCGGCGTCGAGCCAGTCGACGTCGGTGCGTGGGGTCATGACCCCGCGCACGCGGCGGTCGGCGAGCCGCATGACGCCCGAGATCATCGCGTGCTCGCTCTCCTCGATGACCCCAGCGGTCTCGGCCTCGGCGACGACCGAGCGCAGTTCTTCCTCGGTGACGCTGCGGTCGCTATCGCGACGCTGGCCGAGCAGCTGGAAGACCAGCGCGCTCGACCGGTCGAGCAGCCATGCGAACGGTGCCGCGACGCGCGTCAGCGCCGCCATCACCGGCGCGACGGCGCAGGCGATCGGCTCGGGCGAGCGCAGCGCGAACTGCTTGGGCACCAGCTCGCCGATAATCACCGAAACGTACGTCGTCAGCACGATGACGACGCCGAAGCCGAGGTCGGCGGCGGCCTTGGGGGCGAGCCCGAACCACGCCGCGAAGCGCTCGCCCGCCGGTCCGGCGAGGCTTATCCCCGAGTAGGCGCCGTTCAGGATCGCCACCAGCGTGATGCCGATCTGCGCCGACGACAGCAGCCGCGCCGGCTCCTCGTGCAGCCGCAACGCCGTCGCCGCGCCGCGCCGCCCGGCCGCCGCAAGTCCCTTCAGCCGCGGGCGGCGTGCCGCGACGATCGCCAGCTCGGACATGCTGAGGAAGCCATTGAGCAGGATCAGCGCCAGCACGATGACGGCGTCGACCCACGGAAACGGGTGCATAAGCTCCACGGAAAAGCGCGGCGTGAACCGCGGAAGTATGTGTGATGGATACGGAACGCACTTAACGCAACGACTGATCCGCTAGGCTCAGTCGTGAACATATCCTGCCCGGCGCAGCGCAGCCGCCAGTTCCGCCTCGAACCCGGCGTAGATGTACGCGCTGTCGTAGCACTCACCGGTCCCCGGTACCCGCTCGCTGACCGGTACCCGGCAACCCCGGCGGACCTGCGCTCGGATGATTGCCCAAGCGCTGTCCAGTTCGCCAAGTCTCGCGGCATCGGCTGCAAGGCCGGCGCAAGCACCCTGCGCCCCGTCAATGCGATGTTCGCAGGCATCACGGGCCTTGAGCATGTCGGCGCGAAACAGCGGGACTAGCGCCGGATCGCTCGAGACATCGATGCCGCGGGTACCGTCGAAGGCGACGACCCGCGGCGGATACCAAGTGTCCGCGCAGCTCGCCAAGAAACCGCAGGAGAAGCTGTTGTCGACCAGCTTGAACTCCGCCTGGCCATGGCCAGTCAGGTCGCGCGGCCACGGCAGCGTGTGCGGATCGAGTTCGCACAGCCTGCCGTGGTCCTGCGGCATGACGCTGAGCCGGACGCCGCGGTACGCGGCGCTATCGGGCGTGGCGATGTAGATTTCTCCACAGCCGGCGCTGCCGCCGTTCTCGTTGATCAGGACGACCGACGGCCGCGTCGCATGCGCGCCAAGCTTGCCGACGCCGACATAGCTGGCGATCCCGGCACGACCCTCGATCGTAGCTGGCCGCATGCCCGGTGCAGCGACCGTCACCACGGTGTACCGG
>CAXTTR010000400.1:0-2955 GCA_964247215.1 uncultured Sphingomonadaceae bacterium | reverse complement strand
TCCTATGCCTCGCGGCGCTGTACGAGAGCTGGTCGATCCCGTTCTCGGTGCTGCTGGTGATCCCGCTCGGACTTGTCGCCGCGGCGCTGGCGGTGACACTGCGCGGGCTGACCAACGACGTCTACTTCCAGGTCGGGCTGCTGACCACGATGGGACTATCGGCGAAGAACGCCATCCTGATCGTCGAGTTCGCCGAGCAGGCGGAGCGAGGCGGCAAGAGCCCGTATGATGCCGCGATCGAGGCGGCACGGCTGCGGCTGCGGCCGATTATCATGACCAGCCTTGCATTCATCTTCGGCGTGTTCCCGCTGGCGATCTCGACCGGCGCGGGGGCGCAGAGCCGCAACGCGATCGGCACCGCGGTGATCGGCGGCATGCTGACCGCGACGGTGCTGGCGATCTTCTACGTGCCGCTGGCGTTTGTACTGGTTCGCCGGGTGTTCAGCGGCAAGCACGCGGACACCAAGGCCGGGGCGGACGAGGCCAAGCGCGACGGTGCCCCGGAGCCCGACGCGCCGAAGGGGTCTGGTCCGCGCGAGGACCGTCAAGCGCCGCCGCAGCATCCGTTCCAAGCAGCAGCCGAGTGAGCCGCCGTCTCGCGCGGGGTGCGGCGTTGCTCGCCGTCACCGCGCTTACCGCCTGCAGCCTTGAACCGCACTACCGCCGCCCGGCTCCGGCGGTGGCACCGCGCTGGCCATCGGGAACCGCTTATGATCCGGCCGAAAAGCTGCCGCTGCCGGTGGTACGCTACACCGACATCTTCCGCGATCCGCGGCTGCAGGCGATCATCGCGCAGGCGCTGGTGAACAATCAGAACCTCCGCATCGCGCTCGGCAACATCGCAGCGGCACGGTCGCAGTACCGCATCCAGCGCGCCCAGCAGCTGCCGCGCGTCAACGGCTCGGCGGGAGTAACCGTCCTCCAGCGATCGACCGCCGGCGGCGGGGGTGTTGCCGCTGGCGGCACGACGTCTGCCACGACGGCGCTCTCGAACGGCGGCACCGTCGTCGATTACGACATCAGCGCCGGATTGTCGGCGTTCGAGGTCGACCTGTTCGGCCGCGTCCGCAGCCTAAGCCGCGCCGCGCTCGACACCTATCTGGCGACCGAGGACGCGGCGCGCTCGACGCGGCTGACGCTCGTCGCCGAGGTCGCCACCGCGTACCTGACGCTCGGCACCGACCGCAGCCTGCTGGCGATCGCCGCCGATACCGAGACCACCGCGCGTCAGGCGCTCGAACTGACGCGCGCCCGGCTGAAGGGCGGCATCGCGCCACGCTCCGATGTTCGCCAGGCCGAGACGATCCTCGATCAGGCGCGCTCGGACTTCGCCGCGCAGACGACGCTGGTGGCGCAGGACCGCAATGCGCTCGAACTGCTCGTCGGCGCGCCGGTTGCCGACAGCGCGCTGCCCGCCTCGATCGAGAGCGTCGACGGCGAACTCGCGGCATTACCTGCGGGAGTCGACTCGCGCATTCTGCTGCGCCGGCCGGATGTGGTCGAGGCCGAGTACACGTTGCGCGCCGCCAATGCCCGCATCGGCGCGGCGCGGGCGGCGTTCTTCCCGACGATCAGCCTGACCGGCGTCGCCGGGCTGGCGAGCACGGCGCTGACCTCGCTGTTCACCGGCGGCGCTTTCAGCTGGTCGGCCGGACCATCGGTGACGTTGCCGATCTTCGATGGCGGCGCGCTGCGCGGCAATCTGGCACTGGCTCGCGCGCAGGCCGATATTGCCGTGGCGCAGTATCAACTCGCGGTCCAGACCGCTTTCCGCGAAGTGTCGGACGCGCTGGCGCGACAGGGCACCATCGCCGATCAGCTGGCGGCGCAGGAGGATCTGGTGCTTGCCGCGACCGACACCAACACGCTCGAGTTCGCGCGGTACCGCGAGGGCATCGACCCGTTCCTCAACACCCTCGACACGCAACGCACGCTTTATACGGCGCGCCGCTCGCTGGCTGCGACCCGGCTGACGCGCGCCGACAATCTGGTGACATTGTACCGGGTGCTGGGAGGCGATGAACTCGATCCGCCGCCGGCCGTTAACGGCAGTGCAGCTTCGGCGGCTGCGGCGTCACTGCCGCGAAACTAGCTGGCTCGTTCATGCTAGCGAAGGATTCGGATCGCTAACTTAACGGCAACTGACCAGCTTCGACGGCGAGGAAGCACCGGCATGGTGAAGTTCAGGACTCATTCCAGTGCTGCTGGCGGCTTGCCGGACAGGCTTCGGGCAGTTGCATACCGCATCGCCCTGTCGGCCGGGTGTGTGGTTCTCGCCAGCACACCCGCAGCCGCCGAACTTGGCGGCTCACGCGCGACTATCGACGGCGACCGCGCGCATCTGGCCGCGGCGCTGCACTCCGCCAATGCCTCGACCCATATCCTCCACACGCTGACGACGTCGAACGGCAGTGTCGTCCGCGAGTTCGCCAACAGCGGCGGCGTCGTCTTCGCGGTCGCATGGCGCGGACCCGGCCGCCCCGATCTGCGCCAGCTGCTCGGGGCTGCGTTCGGCACCTTCCAGGCGACCGCCGCCGGACCCGATGCCAACACCACCGTCGCCAGCGACGGCAGCGTCGTCCGCCACGGCCGCCTGCGCCGCGCGCTGACCGTCGAGCAGCGCGACCTCGTCGTGCACAGCGCCGGGCATCCGGGCGCGTTCTTTGGCTACGCCTACCTCCCGCAGCAGATTCCGGCAGGATTTACGCCCGATGCTCTCCGCTAACGCAGGCGCGCTCCGGCATTCGCTGGCGAAGCTCAAGCAGCTTGCCGCGCTGACGCTGCTGCTGGCGGTGGCGGCGTGCGGCGGCGACGCGGGCAGCAGCGGCACGACGGCGGCGACGCCGGTCACGCCAGCCGCGCCCGCCCCGGCGTCGAACTTCACTGCGCTCGTCGTCGACAGCGGCCCGGCCGCGCTCGGCGAGCCGCGTGCTGAGTGCGGTCGACTGCGCCTCG
>CAXTTR010000399.1:0-2988 GCA_964247215.1 uncultured Sphingomonadaceae bacterium | reverse complement strand
GCGTCGTCTACACACCGCGTACCATCGGGGTGCGCTTCGGGCAGAAGTTCTGACGTTGCGGAGAAGCTGTGATAGCGCGTAAGCGGGGGCGCTAATCCGCAGCGGGCTCGTGAACGATCTCGAAGTCCGGTGCTGCCGCGTTCAGACCTGCCATTGCGGAACGTCCTCCGGCCGTCGGTGTTTCGGAAAACATTAACAGTTTCCGGGACTCTCCATGAAGCCAATCGCTACCCATCGCCCTCGGGTGCTTATCGCCGCCGCTTGCCTGGCGTTATCAACAGCTCCGGCGATTGCCGCCAGGCCAACGTTGACCAAGGTCGCCGACTTTGGCCACCAGGTCACGGGAGTCACTGTCGCTCCAGACGGGCGCGTATTCGTCAACTTCCCGCGCTGGACCGACGATGCGCCGGTTTCGGTCGCCGAGGTGCTACCCGGCGGCGCGCTGCGCCCCTACCCCGACGCCAAGTGGAACTCGTGGCGCAACGCCAAGGCGAACGAGCTGCCGGTCGGCGATTACTTTGTCTGCGTGCAGTCGGTCGTCGCCGACAAGCATGGCGCGCTCTGGGTGCTCGACCCCGCCGCGCCCGGCAACGAGAAGATTCTGCCCGGCGGCCCCAAGCTGGTGCGGATCGATCTCGCCACCAACCAGGTCAGCAAGGTTATCAAGTTCCCCGAGGACGTGGTGCTGCAAGGAAGCTATCTGAACGACATCCGCTTCAGCCCCGACGGGCGCACCGGCTACATCACCGACTCGGGCACGCGCGGCGCGATCATCGTCGTCGACCTCAACGCCGGAACATCGTTCCGCGCGCTCGACGGCGACCGCTCGACGCAGCTCGAGAAGGACGTCACCGTCCAGACCGACGGCAAGCCGCTGCGCCGTCCCGACGGCCGCCAGCCGGCGTTCGCCGCCGACGGCATCGCGCTGTCGAACGACGGCGCGACGCTGTACTGGCAGGCGCTGACCGGGCGGACGCTGTATTCGGTGCCGACGGCCAAGCTGACGCCCGGCACCCCGCCGGGCGAGATCGTCGCGGCGGTCAAGGCCGTTGGCAAGACGACTGTCGCCGACGGTCTGTGGATGAGTTCGGCGGGCGCGCTTTATGTCACCTCGCCGCAGGACAACAGCGTCAAGCGCTGGACCGGGACGGCGCTGACCACGGTAGTTACCGACGCGCGGCTGCGCTGGCCCGACACGATGTCCGAGGGTCCCGACGGCACGCTGTATGTGACCTCGTCCCACATTCAGGACACGGTCTGGTTCAAGCCCGGCGCGCCGGCGTCGCTGCCGACGGCGCTGTTCAAGTTCAAGCCGAACTGAGCACTGGCGGGCGTCGGCTTCAGTCGAGCCGGACGCCCGCCTTCCCGGCAACCTCCTGGATATACTGCCAGGCGACCCGGCCCGAGCGGTTGCCGCGGCCCAGCGCCCACGCGACCGCGGCGGCATCGTCGACCTGCAGCCCATGCGCGGCGGCATAGCCGTGGACCATCTCAAGATACGTCGCCTGGTCGCAATTATGGAAGCCGAGGCTCAGCCCGAAGCGGTCGGCGAGCGCCAGCCGGTCGTCGAGCAGGTCGCGCGCGTTGATCGCCGCGGCGGCTTCGGCATCGGCGTGTTCGCGGGCGATGAGATGGCGGCGGTTCGAGGTAACGACGATACGCACCGTTTCGGGCCGCGCCTCGATACCGCCGTCGAGCACCGAGCGCAGCGCCTTGTACTGGTGCTCGTCGGCCTCGAACGACAGGTCGTCGGCGAAGATCAGGAAGCGCCGGTCGACGCCGCTGAGTTGACGAAACAGCGCCGGCAGCGTGCCGATGTCGTCGCGCGCGACCTGAACCAGTCCGAGCCCGCTCGCAGCGAGTTCGCGGTGAACGCTGCGGACCAGCGAGCTCTTGCCCATGCCGCGCGAGCCCCATAGCAGCACGTCGTGCGCCGGCAGGCCGTGGGCGTGGCGGGTGGTGTTGGCGAGCAGTGCCGCCTTGGCCGCATCGACACCCATGAAGCGGGCCAGCGGCTGCGCGAGGAGCGGCGCGACGGCGCGCAGGCGATCGCCAGCCCAGATGAAGCTGCTGCCGAGGAGCGGGTCGGCGGGGGTTGGCGCAGGCGGCGCGAGGCGGTCGAGGGCGTCAGCGATGCGAGCGAGAACCGCGGAGGTGTTGGTCATCCCAATAGCAAGGCTTTGTCCGGCTACTTTCTGCTCCCCTCCCGCCTTCACCGGAGGAGCCGGGGGTGGGTTCTAAACCTTACAACACGTACGCTGGGTCTGACGCAAGACCCACCCCCGGCCCCTCCCTGAAGGAGGGAGGGGAGTGGGAAGAGAAAGTATTTCAAAACCCCCGCTTCGGCGACCCGAACACCTTTATCACTTCGGGCTCGAAGCTTTCGAGGCTATTGACCTTGAACTCAGGGTCGAACGCCGGCGCGTCCCAGCGATCAACCAGCTTTTCCGCAAACACAAACCACGGCTGGTCGCGGAACTGCTCGCGCGCGTCGCCGGATTTACCCATGTATTCGTAGTAATACTTACCCTGGAAATGCTGGTGCCACATCACGGCGTAGTAAATATCGTCCGACACATAGGGTTTCAGCACCTCGGCCTGGATCGCGCCGTGGTTGGGGATGCTCATCAGCTTGCCGAGATCGTGCGTCAGTGCCGCTACGACCTCCTCGTCGGTGGCGTTGTCGGCGCGCGCCAGCGTCGCGGTCATCAGGCAGTGCGTCAGCTGATCGGCGGCGAACCCGACCTTGATGTCGCCCAGACGCCGCATCGAGTCCATGATCTGCAGCGGTGCGGCCGAGCGCTGGTGTACCATGTGCTCGCGCGCGATGTGGCTCCAATCTTCGCGGGTACCTTCGAGCATCGTCGTAAACATCACACACTCTCCGCCAGACTGGCCTGCGTCGCGTTCAGGAGCCGATACTGCGCCCGCAGCGTCACCTTGGCGATCTTGGCGCTGCCGAGCTTGGGCAGCGGCTCCATCTCGAGC
>CAXTTR010000398.1:0-2993 GCA_964247215.1 uncultured Sphingomonadaceae bacterium | reverse complement strand
CCGCTCATCCGGTCGATCGCGGCGGCGTTGGTCGCGTGGGTGTTGACCTGCATTAGTGCACCGCCGTTAATAGCGTATCGAACAGGTCGCGCGCGACTGCGATGACTTGACTGCAGGCTTTGTACGCCGCCTGCAGCTGTTGCAGCCGTGCTGCCTCCTGGTCGAGATCGACCCCGCTGACCGCGTCGGCAGCGCGCGTCGCATCGCTCGCCACTGCGGTCGCGCCCGACAGCAGTGCATTGGTGCCCGACAGCGCCCCGGCGATGCCGGTGACCGTCGCATCGAGGCTGCCCTCGATCGTGCCGCCTGTTCCCGCTTGGATGCGAACCATGCCAAATGCGGCGATGTTGCCGTTGTCGCCGCTGCTGCCGGTGTTGCGCTGAATGCGGAAGCTATCGCCCGCCACCCCGCCGCCGCTCAGGGTGAAGCTGAAGCCCGCGCCGGCGATGGTTGTTCCGTCGACCGCGACTGCGGCGAGAACGGTGCCGCTCGCTGGATCGACCACGTTCGCCGTCGCTGCGCTGGTAATGTCGATGCGGTAGGCGGGCAGCGCTGGCAGCCCCGCCGCGGCAGGGTCGGTGGCAACGGCGAGCTTGACGTTGCCGGCGTTGGCACCGCCGGCGTCGCTCAGCCAGCGGTCGGCGACGGCGACTTGCGATGGTGCCAGCGGCCGCACCTGCAGGCCGCCGGCACCGTCGACCGGGCTCAGCGCAAAGCTGTCACCCGCGCGCGCGCCGCTTGACGCGGTCACGGTTACACCGTCGAGGGTCAGCGCGCCGGGGCCGGTCACCGTCCCGCTACCGTCGCCGCGCTCCAGCGACCACGCGCTCCCGTCAAAGCGCATCGTGTAGCCGAGCGCCGACACCGGCGCGGCGTCGGCAATGCTCGCGTCAAGCGTCGCACTGCCGCCGTTGCCGCCCGCGGCGCTGACGTGCAGCCCACGCGTGGTGAACAGCGGCGTGCCGTCGTTGCCGCTGGCGTCGACACCCGCCTGCTGCTGCGTATTGACCGCGGCGGCAAAGCGGGTGGCGAGCGCGTCGACCGAGACGATTGTCGCCGCGACCTGCCGCGATGCCTCGACCAGTCCCGCAAGGCCGCCGCTGGCAGGCAATCGCACGGCAATCGGCTCGTGCGTCGGGTTGAGCACGAGCTGATCGCCGGTCGCGCCGGTCTGCATGCCGATACGTGTCGCGGTGCTGCCGTCGACCAGCAGCGGCCCGTTGTCGCCGTCGCCGAGCCGCACCGAGACGGTTCCGTTTGCCGCCGTCGTGGCGGTGATCCGCAACTGCCGCGCCAGCGACCCGAGCAGCTGGTCGCGCTGGTCGAGCAGTGCATTCGATGCCGCCCCGCTCGCGCCGGTCCGCCGCAGCCGGGTGTTGACGTCAGCGAGCGTCGCGGTGATGCCGTTGACGTTCTCCGCGGCGGCAGCTCCGGCACTGTGCAGGTCGGCGGTCAGCGCGTTCAGCCCGGCCGCGGTGCTGCGGAACCGCGCCGCGGTCTGGCCGGCGGCGTCGAGAAATACGGTGCGCGCGGCGAGCGAGGCCGGGGTGGCGGAAAGCGTGCTCGCTGCATCGAAGAAGCCGCCGATGCTGCTCGTCAAACTGGTCGCGCCGCTGCCGAATGTCGTCTGCAACCGGGTCAGCCAGTCGGCGCGCGTGCTCAGCCGGGCAACGTCGCCGCCGGCGTTACGTGCCACCGTCGTCTTGAAGGCATCGTCGACGCGGACCGCCGCACCGGCGACCGCGCCACTGCCGCTGACCAGCCCGCGCGACAGTACATCGCCGCCGCCGACCGGCGAACTCGTGATGACGAGATCGCGGCGGACATAGCCCGGCGTGTCGGCATTGGCGACGTTGTCGCCGACAACGGCGAGCGCGTTGCGGTAGGCATTGACGCCTGCTGCGCCGATGCTGAGCAGGTCGCTCACCGGTGGTTGCCGAGCATCTTGGCGACGCCGAGCGGCGCGGCCTTGGCAAGCGCCTGCGCGCGTTGCTCGTCCTGGAAGTCGTGGAAGGTCGCGCCCGCCTGGCCTTCGAGCGGGTCCACAGCAAGTGCCGCGGCGCGGGCGGACTTGAGCATCTGGCCGACGAACAGCGCCTCGAACTGCTGCGCGACCTTGGCGAGCTTGGGGTCGGGTGTGTTTAGTCGAGCGCTGCTATGCCCAAAAAGCTTCATCTTACCGCCGTCGACGAAGTTTGCCGGGGGTGCGGGCGTATTCGGTAAGATCGCACTCATATCACCACCAGCTCCGCCCTGAGCGCCCCCGCCTGCTTCAGCGCCTCCAGGATCGCCACCAGGTCGCCCGGCGCGGCCCCGAGCGCGTTGATGGCCTTGACCAGATCGCTCAGCGCCACGCCCGGCGCGAACAGCGCGACGTGCGCGACCGGCGCGTCGATGCTGATGCCGCTGTGCGGGACGACGACCGTCTGCCCATTGCTTAACGGCGCGGGCTGGCTAGCCTGCAGGTCTTCGGCAACGCGCACGGTCAGATTGCCATGCGCGATCGCCGTCGGCAGGACGCGGACGTTCGCGGTTATGATCACGGTGCCGGTGCGCGCGTTGATGATGACGCGGGCAGGGGGCGCGGCGGCATCGACGTCGAGGTTCTCGATCCGGCTGGCGAGCGCGACGCGGGCGGCAATGCCGGGTGGTGCCGCGATGCGGATCGACATCGCGTCGACCGCGGTCGCCTTGCCTGACCCGAGCGCCACGTTTACCGCCGTGGCCACAGCGGTCGCCGTACTTAGGTCGGCCTCGTTGAGGTTGAGGTCGAGCGTGTCGCCATTGGCGAACGGGCTGGCGACTTCGCGCTCGACTGTCGCCCCGCCCGGCACGCGCCCCGACGACGGCGTGTTGACGACCAGCTTCGAGCCGTCCTTGCCCTCCGCGCCGAAGCCGCCGACCGCGAGATTGCCCTGCGCCAGCGCGTAAACCTCGCCGTCGGCACCGACCAATGGCGACAGCAGCAAGGTACCGCCGCGCAGCATGGGTTC
>CAXTTR010000397.1:0-3007 GCA_964247215.1 uncultured Sphingomonadaceae bacterium | reverse complement strand
CCATCCGCTGCCCCAGCGCAAGCTGGGCCCCTTGTCGAGAGAGTGTCAGCGCTGCCCGTAGACGGACCCCAGCTTACGCTTGGGCAACGGGTGTTGCTTAGCGTTGCTCACACCTGACTTCAACGGAGCCTAAAGCGGCTCGCCGCGCGGCTTGTCGGGCGCGCCCGGCTCACCGCGCTCGGGCGTGTGATCCATCGAATGCCGGTTCGACGGCTTGCGCAGGAACCACAGCAGTGCGCCGAGTATCACCAGAATAAAAATACCGAAGGTGACGAAGGCGAGCGAGTATACCGGATGCGGGGCCATGTTGTGCTCCTGACCGAGACTGCGGTGTCAACCGCGACAGCGGGCGACGGTTCCATACCCTGGCTGGCGGCTGGTTCTAAACTCAGCCGCGCACAAACCTTGCGACAAGTTCGACGTGTGTCGACCAGCGAAACTGACCAATGGGCCATAGCCGCCCGAGTTGATATCCCGCCTCGCCCAGCGTCATAGCATCTCGCGCGAAGGTGTTGGGATTGCACGAGACGGCAATCACGACCGGCACGGTGGAGGCTGCCAATAGTGCAACTTGGGATGCGGCTCCGGCGCGCGGCGGATCGAACACCACGGCATCGAAGCGCGCCAGCTCGGTAGCGGCGAGCGGGCGGCGGAACAGGTCGCGATGCTCGACCAGCATCGGCTTGCCGCGCGCCGCGGCGGTCAGCGCAGCAACGGCGGTGCCGCTCGCGTCGGCGGCATAGACCTTGGCACCGGCAGCGAGCGGCAGCGCGAAGGTGCCTAGCCCGCAGAACAGGTCCGCTATCGATCCCGCACCGGCGCACGCCTCCAGCACCGCCGCCTGTAGTGCCGCTTCACCTTCGCGCGTCGGCTGCAGGAACGGCGCGGGCGGCAGCAGCACCGGAACGCCACCGAAGCGCAGCACCGGAGGACGGGCCTCGGTCAGTACTTCGACGCCGCCCTCGCCTTCGACCGCCAGCCGCGCAAGGTCGTGCGTCGCGGCAAACGCCGTCAGCCGCTCGATGTCGGCAAGCGCGGTCGCGGCGACCCCGGCGAGCAGCACGTCGATGCCGCTATCGCTCGCGGTCAGCGAGACGCCCGCGCCCTGCCCGTCGCGTAGCAGCGTAGCCAGCAGCTCGCGTAGCGGCGCGACCAGCGCGAACAGCTCGGGGCGGAGCACCCAGCACTCGCGCATGTCGACAATACGGTGGCTGGCATCGGCGTTGAAGCCGAGCGACAGTTGTCCGCCGCGCTTGACCGCGCGCAGGCTGGCGCGGCGGCGGCTGCGCGGCGGTGACAAAGCGACCGGCTCGACATCGCCGACGGCGACGTGTGCAGCATCGAGGGCACTCATGATGCGCGCGCTGACCCACGCCGAATAAGCCGCGTCGCCGACGTGCTGGAGCTGGCAGCCGCCGCATTCGGGAAAATGGCGGCATGGCGGAATGGCGTGATCGGGTCCGGGCTGGAGCTCGAATGGGTCGAAGCGGACGCGGTCGCCGGGGACCGTCGCGGGCACGAAACGCCCGTCGGCGGTGATGCCGTCACCCCGCGCACCGAGGCGAACGATGGGCAGCCAGTCGCTCGTAATGCCCGGTTTGCTCATGCCAGATCGCGGAGTGCGGCCGTAAGCAACGCGGGCAGGTCATCGGCGGTCAGCCCGGGTCCGCCGCGCAGTCCCGCATCGCCGTGCAGCCATGCCGCCGCGCACGCGGCCTCGAACAGTGGCACGCCTTGTGCCAGCAACCCGGTGGCGATCCCGGTGAGCACGTCACCTGATCCCGCCGTGGCCAGATAAGGCGATGCGTGGGTGTTGATCGCGACGCGGCCGTCGGGCGCGGCGACAACAGTGTCGGCTCCCTTGAGCACTACGACGGCACCGGTCAACGTGGCGGCGGCACGGGCTTGGTCGACCTTGCTGCCGGGCAGTGTCCCGAACAGCCGCGTGAACTCACCCGCATGCGGGGTCAGCACCGCGGGACCGTGCAGCGCCGCGCTAAGCTGCTCGGGCGCCCCGGCGAACATCGTGAAAACATCGGCATCGAGGACCGCCGGCAGGCCGCTGGCGAGCAGCGTCGAGAGCAGGTCCCGCGCGGACTCGCCGGTGCCGAGACCAGGTCCCGCCGCTACCGCCGCGAACCGCCGCGCGGCCAGCAGGTCACGCAGCGCCGCAGCGTCCGGCACCGGCGCGAGCATGACCGCATCGAGCCGCGCCGCATTCTCGGCCAGCGCACCGGCTGGCACTGCGACCATCGCCAGCCCCGCCCCGCTACGCAGCGCCGCATGCGCGGCCAGCCGGGCGGCACCACCTTTGCCCGCCGGACCGCCGAGCACCAGCACCGCGCCGCGCAAGTATTTGTGCGTATTCGCCGCCAGCGCCGGCAGCCGCGGCGGGGCAATCTGGTGAAGCTGGGATGCGATTTCACCCAAGCCGATACCGGCGACAACGATCCGCCCGCACCACGAGCGCCCCGGCTCGAGACAGTGCGCCGGTTTGAGTGCACCGAACGCGATCGTCAGGTCAGCGGCACCGACGGCACCAAGATCGGCTCCGCTATCGGCGTCGATGCCGCTCGGCAGATCGAGCGCGATGCGCAGCCGCGCTGCTGCCATCAGCGGCACGGCGGCCGTGCGTAACTCCGGAGACAAAGGCCGCGTCAGGCCGCAACCGAACAGCGCGTCGACCACGGCGGCTTGCGGGCTCGCCGCTGCCAAGGATACGACCGGCCCGGCCCAGCGATTGCAGGCTGCCCTTGCTGCAGGCGTGGCCGGTGGCGCGGACGCCACCACCGTTACACCGCATCCAGCTTCGCGCAGCAGCCGCGCGACGACGTAGCCGTCACCGCCGTTATTGCCCGGGCCGCATAGCAAAAGGAAGTCGCGCGGGCCGCCGTACGCGAGGATCGCACGAGCTGCACCCTCTCCAGCGCGCTCCATCAACGTCTCAGCCGAAGTTCCAGCAGTAATAACAACGGCTTCAGCGGCGCGCATCTCGCCAGTCGTCAGG
>CAXTTR010000396.1:2628-3018 GCA_964247215.1 uncultured Sphingomonadaceae bacterium | reverse complement strand
CGGTAGTCGCGTGCCGGCTTGGTGACCAGATGAATCTCGAGAGGATCTGGTTACGACAGGGCATATCGGACCAGTTCCGGACCATGCTCGCGGAGTGGGCCACGATCACCTTCAACGCAATGGTCGAGCGCGCCAATGGACGCCAGATTCCCGAGTTCGCGAAGCGTCTGGAATGCTGGGAATATGTCAGTGTATGTGAATTCCGATTACCTGCCGTGCTTCCTCCGGAACTCGGAAATGCCAAGTCCTGACAGCCGATCGGTCGTGTGATGGCGCTAGAATCGATCGTTGAAGGAAGCGGCTGGCCGCGAATGCTGCCAGCACGCTTGTCTGCGGGGCCGGCGGCGAGTTGATTGCTTCGATCGCACCGGATCGCCGTCAAGACGATGG
>CAXTTR010000396.1:1698-2618 GCA_964247215.1 uncultured Sphingomonadaceae bacterium | reverse complement strand
GCGCCATGCCGCTCACACTGTCAGACGTTCCGCGCGCTCAAGGAGCGCGATGACCTCGTTGTAAGGATCGACATCAGCATCCGGATCGGCGGCCGAACGCGCCAGATCGAGTGCGGTGCGGTTTTCCGCATCGATCAGGAGCGGGTCAGCGCCACCCGTAAGCAGCAACGAGACGCTGGCGCCGTCGCCCTTAGCTGCGGCGATCATCAACGCAGTCCAAGCTGGTTCAGCATCTGCTAGGATGGCGCGATCGCCAGCCGGCAAGTCGACCGGGGCACCAGCCGCGAGCAGCAGCGGCAATGCATCAGCGCGGCGCTTCAGCATCGCGGTGTGCAACACGCTCAGTCCGTCGCTGTTCACCGCTGCGGCGTCCGCCCCTGCCGACGCCAGCTCTTCCAGTGTCGAGAGCGCGCACCTCTCCATCGCCAATTGCAACGCGAGTTCCCCGTCACCGCGGGGAACACGTGGGTCTGCACCGCGGTCGAGCAGCAGGCGCACGACTGCATCATGCCCCTGGTCACAAGCATATAGCAGCGGGGTGGTGGCATGCGGTCCGCCTGTCACCGTCTTTTCTCCCGGTGGCTGGTTGGCCTCCGCACCGATCGCTAGCAGCAGCTCGGCGCACTCGATACTCCCCCCGAAGGCAGCGGCCGTCAGTGGCGTGATGCCGTTCGCGATCGGCGCGACGGGGTCGCCGCCCAGCTTCAGAAAATAGCGCAGGATGTCCGGCCACCCATGCTTAGCGGCAAGCACGAGGGCCGGCGTGGGCCATTCGGTCTCCTCGCCGGAGAGCGTCCGGTCCCGCGTCCATTCGGCGGCCGTCGGATCGGCACCATGTTCCAGACACCAGTGAACGGCGCGTAGCGAGCCTGCCTCGACCGCGACGCCGAGCGGGGTGTCGCCGCCCCACTGCCCCAAGG
>CAXTTR010000396.1:0-1688 GCA_964247215.1 uncultured Sphingomonadaceae bacterium | reverse complement strand
TCGCGGTGCCTCCTGCGATCGGCACGCCGTTCCCGATGAGGAACGCCGCGACATCGAGGGCGTCGGTCCTTACGGCTTCCATCAGGAGCCATAGGCCTGCCTTATCCTGCACCTCCGATGGCGTCTGGGACCAGGCAAGCACGAATGTGTCCACTGACGGGTCGCGTAGCGCCTTGCGCAGTGCGGGCGTGGCGACATGAGCGTTATCATCCACGTCGCCCTCGCTCTTGGCCCCGGCAGGTGGTTCGAGAGGGCCAAGCACTGCTTCCGCCGTGTGCATGGTCAGGCCAGCAATCGGACTTGGCACCATAACGCCGCCCCCGTCGTCCCAGGCACTAGCCCTTTCCGTGATCGTATCGGCATCGAGCGCGGGGTTGATTCGTCCCGCGAACAGCCGAGCGAGTTGCCGCTCCAGCAAGTCGCCTACCGCCGAGAGTGTCTCAGAAATGAGGTCGGCGCGCCGTTGCTCGTCGATCAAACCATCCGCTAACCCGATTACGGCATAGGCGCGACGTGGGAATGGTCCGGGAGCGAGCGGCGGTGAGATCGGCACTGCTTCTCTCGCCGCGCCAATGTCACCGTCTGCCGCTAGGCGAAGGGCTTCACGCGCCAGCAATGCGCGGACGATTGGTCCGCGGAAGCGCGACAGGCGTGCTTCCAATTCTGCATCCGGCAGGCCGCCGGTCGCGAGCACATAGATCGCGCGCTGCACCCGATCGGCTGCATCGACCGCATTCCAGTCAATTGGCGGCGGCGCAACGCTATTCGCCGCGCGGGCGCAATCGGCCGGCGTCAGCGATGGCCCCCGTGGAAACTTACCGTCCAGACCTGCCGCCAAAGCGGCATGAGCAAGATGTGCCTCGACCCACTCGTCGCCAACCGTGACACCGGCGATCTTCGTCAAATCCGACGCATAGAACGTTAGTTCGGCTCCCGTGACGTCGACGCGGGCCGGCATGCGAAATGTGCCGAGATCGCGCAGCCAGTCCAATTCCTCACGATCTTCGTCAGGATCATACAGCTGAATGGCTTGGTCCCGCTTGTCTTCTTCCGGCGCGTCCTGCCCGGAGACAGTGTAGGCTTCGACGGTATCAGGCTCGAAGAAATTGCCAGGAACGGCCCCGTCCTCGATCGCCCAGCGCAATTCATACCCGGTCTCCTCGGCGTCATCTTGATAGTAGATGCCGCTCGAGGCGAGCTCACGTTGTAAGAGCTTGAGCCGGTTGCGGAACAGCGCAGTGGTGGGTGTCGCCGTGACCGAATGGTCGCCTGGCTTCACGTCCAGCCATCGCATTTCGCCCTGGTCGAGGAGACCGACACGGTAAACCGGTGAGATTTTAACGTCAGCGTCACCTTTGCTGGCTTGGAAAGGCAGTGTCTTGAGACTGCCGCGGGCGTTAAGCACAGCCTGCCGCTCGCGTCTTTTCGACGGCGGGTAGATCAGGTCGAACGATCGACCCTGATATACGGGATGCGCCAGCGAGATCGGCTCGGCACCGGGCAGGGCAACGCGCGTCCAATCGAATTGAATATTGCTCGCCACCATCCACTCGATACCGCGCAACGCCGCCCAGCAGTGCGCAGCGTGCTGGACGAGAACAAGCCAGCGGCCGGGTCCGGGGCCTTCCCAGGTCTGGGCAACCGGGTCATCCGGCAATTCCACCAATGTCTCGAACGGTGTGTCCCAC
>CAXTTR010000395.1:0-3029 GCA_964247215.1 uncultured Sphingomonadaceae bacterium | reverse complement strand
AGCTGATCAAGCCGCCGCGGGCCCGGGGGCAAGTGGAAGCACATCGACGCTCCAGAATGGCGTTGGAGACATCATCGTCACTGCGCAGCGGCGCTCGGAAAACGTCCAGAAATCCTCTCTGTCGATCAGCGTCTTGTCGGCGGAGCAGATCAGCCGGCAGGGCGTCACCTCGACGCAAGACATCAGCAGGGTCGCCCCGGGAATTCAGATCGGCGCGGCGGGCTCGACTCCGCAGATTTACATCCGCGGGGTCGGCGATCCGGGCACGACCGCCGTCACCAATCCGGCGGTCGCATTGAACGTCAGCGGCGTCTATGCCGCACGACCGGCTTCCGCCGGCGCGGCTTTCTACGATCTCGCCCGGATCGAGGTGCTCAAAGGGCCGCAGGGGACGCTGTACGGACGCAACGCCAGCGGCGGTGCGATCAACCTACTCCCGATCAGGCCCCGTCTCGGCACCACCGAAGCGCTGCTCAACTTCGAAGCGGGAAACTACGGGCTGATCGATTCGGATGGCGGGGTCAACCTGCCGATCGGCGGCGAACTGGCGCTGCGCGCGTCCTACCAGGTGCGGCAGCGCAACGGGTATCTTTCCGACGGTAGCAGCGACGACATCCGGCAGGCGGCGCGCCTGCAGTTGCTATTCGCTCCAAGCAGCGCCTTGTCCGTCCTGCTGTATGGTTCCTACGCTCATCAGGGGGGCATTGGCACGGGATCGGTGCTCTATGACCCGCAAGGTAATCCGGCAGGCACGCCGCCGCGCCCGCCAACGCCCCCGTTCAGTCCCTGGACCTCGATCACCGACGGTCGCGCCGCTGCGATCCTCGCGACACTCGCCAAGCCGCCGGTGCTCGTCCCAGGCAACGCTGCCAGTCTGTATCAGAACAACCACTACTGGAATCTCCAGGCGGAGATCGTGGCCGATGTCGGCTTCGCCAAGCTGACGGTGATTCCGGCCTACCAGCACAGCGAGATCGATTATCACATTTTTCCTTCGATCGACTTCCAGACCCGCATTGCCGCCGGGAAGGGTCGTCCCGAACTCGACACGACCTACTCGGGTGAAGTTAGACTGTCGAACGACGGCGAGCGGCTGAAGTGGGTTCTCGGCGGTTTTTACTATGATGAAGACCAAAGGCTGTCGCAGACGTTGAACAACGGCCTGATTCAGAACGTCTCCTCCGATGCCGCAATCTCCACCCGAAGTGCGGCGGCTTTCGGCAATGCTACCTACTCGCTAAGCGATCAGTTGCGGGTCATTGCCGGCCTCCGGTACACGGACGACAAGCGCTCGATCGGCGGTTTCAGGTATAACAATCTTTCGTCGATCACGGTCCCGACGAGCAAAGTCAGCGGTACAAGTCGCTCGAAGCATGTCGATTACAAGACCGGCGTGGAATATGACGTCACTTCGCGAAACCTCTTATACGCGGTCTTCGCAACGGGCTATAAGGCTGGGGGCTCGTCGAATGCGGTCAGCACACCATATCTTCCCGAAACGGTGCAAAGCTACACATTGGGATCGCGCAACCGGTTTCTCGACAACCATGTGCAGATCAACGTTGAGGGCTTTTACCTCAAGTACAAGAACGAGCAAGTCCAGGTCATTGGACCAGACGATGTCGGCGTTATCTCGGGCCTGATCCGGAATGCCGGCCGGGCGACATCGTACGGCATCGAGGGCGACCTCGTGCTACAGTTGAGCACTCGTGACCGATTAACTGGCGATGTCACTTACAACTACACGAATTATGACAAGTTCGTGTTTCAGCAACCTGCCGTGTTCCTGAAGCCCGGCACCACCGGGTGCTCGGTCGTCGCGACCGGAATGTCAGGCGCCGCCGGGCCGATCGGCCAAGTTGACTGTTCTGGTCACCAGCTGATCCGGGCACCGAAATGGAGCGGGAGCATCGGTTATAGTCACGTCGCCGATCTCGGCCCTGCCGGGTCATTGACCTTCAATGGCGACATGCAGTTCGCCTCGGCACGCGAGGCCACAAACGACTTCATCGGCAACAGCAGGGTGCCGGGCTACCAGGTGTTCAACGCGGCGTTGACATACGCCCTCCAGGGCGACCAGCTTTCCATGACCGGCTATGTTCGCAACATCGGCAACGAAGCGGTCTATCTAGGCGGAATGGAGGGAACGTTCGTGCCGTCCTTTGTTTCGATGAGCATCGCGCCGCCGCGCACGTTCGGCCTGCGTCTGTCCTACCGTTACTGACGCACGCACATGCCGAAAGACGCTCCCGTGTATCTATCAGCCATTCAGGCCACCACGGGCGAAACTCGGTGCCTCGCAAGCGGTATGTCGCGCCCTGTGCTAACCGGTTTCGATCCGCCCTTCATCACCCCGTCTGCGATCCACCCTTCGTTTCGGCCGGCGAGCACGTCACGGCCCTCGCGCGCTAAGGAGGCGCACACATATGACCGCGCAATCTGTCGGATGGGACGAGGTCCTCGGCCGCAGCAAGGGTCTTGGCTTCTTGGCACAGCAGTTCTTTGTGGTGCTGACCGAGCCTACCAACTCGCTTGCCGAGATCGAGGAAGTGCTCAAGGAGCACCTTCAATATCAGGTCAAATTGGAGAAGCAGGGGCGAATGTTCGCCGCGGGACCGCTCTGCGACGTGGCGACGGGCAGCTGGTTGGGCCGCGGTCTGGTCATCATACGGGCGGACAGCCTGGAAGAGGCCAAGGACATTGCGGCGGGCGATCCCATGCATGTTTCCGGCGCCCGACGCTTCGAAGTCATCCCGTGGTGCATGAATGAAGGTGGATTCGACCTTCGCGTCAGGCTGTCGAGCGGAACCGCCGAGTTGCTAGGCGGCCAAGCTTCGTGATTCGATGAAAGCTGGCCGCGACGTATATGTCATCGACCGGTGCGTCAGAGCCCGGCCAGCGCGTAGCGGGCCAAGTAAATCCACCCAGGCCTATAGCACTCGGGAAGGGCAAAATGCTTCAACTCTATCACAATGACATGTCGGTCTGCGCGCAGAAGGTTCGCGTGGTGCTGGAAGAGCTCGAGCTTC
>CAXTTR010000394.1:0-3042 GCA_964247215.1 uncultured Sphingomonadaceae bacterium | reverse complement strand
CACCGTGCTGCCCGGCAGCGCGGTCGCCGAGCATCACACGGCGGGCATCATCATCGCGCCGACGCTCGACTATATGGACAAGGCCTATACCGACGCGCGGACGCACGGCATGTCAACGAAGCCGATCGTCGAGATCAAGCTGCCGACCTCGGTCGACGACAGCCTCGCGCCGTCGGGGCAGCACATCGCCAGCCTGTTCTGCCACCAGTTCGCGCCGCAGCTTCCGAATGGTCGATCATGGGACGACGAGCGTGAGGCGGCGGCCGACCTCATCGTCGACACCGTCAACGACCATGCGCCAAACTTCAAGGCGTCGATCATCGCGCGGCAGATCCACTCGCCGCTCGATCTCGAGCGCAAGTTCGGGCTGATCGGCGGCGACATTTTCCACGGCCATATGTCGCTCGATCAGCTGTGGGCGGCGCGCCCGATGCTCGGCCACGGCGACTACCGCGGGCCTATCCGCGGGCTGTATATGTGCGGCTCGGGAACCCACCCCGGCGGCGGCGTCACCGGCGCGCCCGGGCACAATGCGGCGCATGAGATCCTCAAGGACCGCAGCGTGTTAGGCCGGCTGTTTAGCAAGCGCGCGGCGTGATCGTAGCAGATACACCGGCACCGCGGTTAGCATCAGCAGCAGGCTAAGCCCGCTCGCCTCGTATCCCGCGCCCCAAAAGGCGAATAGCGCGAACGGCAGGCCCACGCTGGCCGTGACGACCGCCACCCTGCGCAACAGCGCGGCGACGCAAATGGCGGTGTACAGCCACAGGCTGGCGCAGGTGGACAGCAGCGCCGCAAAGGTGAACACGCCGCCGAGTGTCGCGCTGGCGTTCGACAGCACCAGCGCGCTCGCCAGCAGCGACGACAGCACCATCACCCGTACCGGCACATCGCGGCGTGACACGCGCCCGAACCAGCGCGGCAGCAGCCCGGCGCGCGCCATGCTGAGCGGCACCTCGCCCTCAATCAGCGTCCAGCCATTCAAGGCTCCGATCGCCGCGATCGCCGCGAACAGCGCCACGGACACCGCCGGGCCACGACCCCAGAAGGTCTCGACGAACAGCTGGAACGGCGCGGGCGATGCCGCGACCGCACGCGGCGGCAGCAACAGTATGATCGCCGAGCAGACGACGACGTACAGCAGCCCGGTGACCAGCGTGCCGACGATCGTCGCGCGCATGACGTTGCGCGCCGGATTGCGGACGCGCGCCGCGGCGATGCCCGCCGCCTCGAACCCGAGCAGCGGGAACAGCGTCAGCGCGACCGCGGCGCTGAGCCCGGCGAGCAGTGTCCGCGGCGCAGGCACCGGCAGCGGTGCAGCCTTGCCGGTCGCGTCAAGCCAGACCCCGATCACGGCGACCACGAGCAGCGGTGCCAGTTTGAGCACCGTCGTGACCACCTGAAACTCACCGGCGCGCTTCGCCCCGCTCAGGTTGAGCAGCGTTAGCGCCCAAATCAGCCCGACCGAGACCAGCGCGCCGATCAGCGGGTTCGCGTTGAGTCCCGGCAGGAATACCGCGAGATAGCTTGTCGCCGCGATGGCGATCGCGGCGACCGAAGCCCAGGTCGCGACCCAGTAGCTCCAGCCGATCATGACCCCCGGCAGCGGCCCTAGCACCTCGCCAATCGCGGCAACCGCGCCGGGCGCAGCAGGCAGCGACCGCGCGAGCCGCGCCAGCGTGTAGGCGACCGCCATCGCCCCGCCGATGCTGACGCCCCATGCCGCGACCGACGTCCAGCCGTAGGGTGCCAGCACCGATGGCATCAGGAAGATACCCGAGCCGATCATGCCGCCGACGATCAGCGCCGTCGCGGTCCAGAACCCGAACGGCCGGACGTTCGTGGGATCAGCCAATCAGTTGTCCCCTCGTGTCGAAACCGTCACTCGCCCAAGGTCTTCGACTAGAAATGGAGGTAGCGCAAATCAGCGGAAGGATGCGATTGAAGCAGGCGGCCGCGCCAGAAGATGACGCCAATAAAGTGCACCGTTATTGTCGCTGCTTTCCTGGTCGCTCTGGTCGCGGCGCGAGCTGGCACTCGGCCACGGCAGCGACGATCCTGCTGCGCCCGGCGCAGGTCTTCGACGGCATCGACCCCAGGCCGCATCCGGGCTGGCAGGTACTTGTCGACAAGGAGCGGATTGCCGCAGGCGGACCCAACCTGCCCGTGCCCGCCGGAACGGGTGGGATCGCTGCCGTGTAGAGCTTTGCGGACGCTTGCGGCAAAATGCTGAATGACTTTGGGGTGATCCGGCGGGCAGGCGCGGAGCAGTTCTCCGGCCATCTGAGCGAGGTCGAAGACGAGCTGCCGCAGGCGCGGATGACAGCCCCCGCTGCCGTCGTACCTGCCATGACGATCTTTCAGTTTATTCGAGCCTTCGCTTCGTCCCGACAAACTGCAACTCACTCTACTTGCTTGGCGCGAACGTTCGTAGGCCCCACGCGAAGATCAGCCGGTTGCACACCGTGTCGCGCGCCGCGAGGCAGACGAAACTGGTGTCGATCGTCGGGTAGTAATGCGCGGCAACGTCCATGCCGTACGACGTCCCGCCGTGTCCCCAGCTCGTGTTTGGACCCGAGTTGACGACGAAGCCCATACCGTACCACGAGGTCGCGCCCGCCGTCGTCGCCAGTTTGAACATCGCGGGCGAGAGCAGCTTGCCGGTCCTCATCGCGTCGAAGAAGTGCAGCATGTCGTTGGCACTGGCGACGCCGCCGCCCGCCGAGAAGCCGCGCCATGGCAGGACGCTCGTGTTGGCGACCTGCCGCGGCTCGGCTCCGAAGAACGTCGTGGTGCCGACGGGCACGCCAGCGCGATGGTCGAGATCGGGAAAGCCGCTCGCCGTCATGCTGGCGGGCTTGAAGACATGGTCGCGGACGTAATCATAATAGCTGCCGTGCGTGACGCTCTCGATCACCGCACCGAGCAGGATAAAGCCGTAGTTGGAATAATCATCCTTGCTGCCGGGCGGGAAGTCCGGGGCCCGGTTGCCGTTAAGCTTTACGATTTCGCTGATCGTGCGGACCTTGGCGCGGTTGGAGG
>CAXTTR010000393.1:0-3058 GCA_964247215.1 uncultured Sphingomonadaceae bacterium | reverse complement strand
TCCCTCCGGCACAGCTTTCAGTCTGGCTCGTCAGCCCCACCCCCAACCCCTCCCTGAAGGGGAGGGGAGCAGCGCAGAAGTAAGTTGGCCCGCTCCTTGCTCCACGTGCACGAAGGAGCACACCCATGCACGACCTCATTGCGCTGACCGCGCAGATCGCCGCCTTCGCCGGCAGCCCGCCGCAGCTCGACCCGCGGCTGCAGCTTGCCGCTTGCCCGGCACCCGTCGTCAGCTGGGCGGCGACCCATGCCGCTGTTACCGCCGAGTGCCGCGAGCCCGCGTGGCGCATCTTCGTGCCGCTGCGCGTCACTGGGATCGCGCCGCTGATCCGGCGCGGCGACGCGGTCACCGTGACGACTGGCGGCAGCGGCTTCCGGGTCGCGGTCGACGGCGCTGCGGAAAACGATGCAGCGATCGGCATGCGCCTGCGTGTCAAAACCGCCGCAGGCGCGCACCTGACCGGCATCGTTGCAGCTGACGGCAGCGTCGCGCTGCCAGGCTATAGTTCGGTCCGTTAGCGGCGCTGTACCGGCGCGGTATTATGTGCCGTGCCAGGGACAGCGTCGCCTGCAATGTTCATGAATGCCGTCCCCTACAGTTCGACGACCAGCAGCCGTAAAGAGATCATGAAGACTGCCCGGCGTTGCGGGCCGGTCGCAAAGGATTTCACGATGATCGAACCTTACTCCACCAGTCCGGCGACAGCGGCGGCGCTGCGGCCGGCAACATCGAAGGCGGCTGCGATTCCAACCCCGCCCGTTGCCGCTATCGCCCCGGTCAAGACCGGGGCCGAGCTGTCGCCGCTCGCCGCCGCGGTCAAGACGCTGGCGAGCGCGCCGCCGGTCGATACCGCACGCGTCGCCAGCCTGCGTGCGGCGATCGTCGCCGGCCGCTACAGCGTCGACCCGCAGGCGATCGCCGAAAAGATGCTGGTCCTCGATCGTGGCAGCCGTGGCTGAGTTCGAAATCCTGCTCGCGGCGATGCGCGCCGAACTCGCCGCGCTCGACGACGGCGACACCGCCGCGATTGCGGCGGCGACCACGGCCAAGCTGGCGGCGTTGGCGGCAGTGCAGCGTGGCACCTCCACGGCCAATGCCGTGCCGCTGCCCCGCGCCGCGCTCGAAACCGCGCGCAGTCTTAACGCGCTCGCGTCGGCGCGGGTCAATATGCTGATGGCGGGTGTCGAGCGGCGCCTGAGTGCGCTGACCGCGGCAAGCGGGGCAGGGCCGTCGCTATGCTACGGCCGCAATGGACGCACTGCGGCGCGCTGATGTCGTTTCGGTAGCGACCCAACTGGCACGGTCTTTGCTCTGCTCTCCCTGAAAGGGGCGCACGTGCAGGCAGCAGCTATCAACGACCGCAGCGCCGTCATCGGCGCCAACGACCGCAGCGCCGTTATCGGCGCGATCCAGCTCGCGAGCGCCCGCAGCGGCGTCGACTTCGGCTATCTTTACGCGCAGGCCAAGCTCGAAAGCGGCCTCGACCCCAGCGCCCGCGCCGCCACCAGCAGCGCCCGCGGACTGTACCAGTTCACCGCCTCGACGTGGCTCGACATGATCCGCAAGCACGGTGCCGCGAACGGCCTCGGCTGGGCGGCGGACGCGCTCGACGCCGGAGCGAGTGGGGCTGCGAAGGCCGCCATCCTCGACCTGAGGCGTGACCCGCAAGCCGCTGCGGCAATGGCGGCCGCGTTCGCCAGCGACAACCGCGCCAGTCTCGAAGCCGGGCTCGGGCGTCCCGCTACCGCGACCGACCTGTACATCGCCCACTTCCTCGGTGCGAGCGGTGCGCTCAAGTTCCTGCGCGCGCACGACGCCGACCCGCGAGCGGCAGGAGCGGGCGTGGCACCAGCAGCGGCACACGCCAACCATGCGGTATTCTACGCCGCCAACGGCGCGCCGCGGTCGCTCGCGGGAATCTATGACAACTTTGCTGCCAAGCTGACCGGCACCACGTTGCCGCCGGCCGGCACAGCCTTGCCGGTGCAATGGGCCGGGCTCGCGCCGCTGCTGACCGCCGCTCCACTCGCGGCGGCGCAGGCGACCCCGCAGACCGCGCGCCTCGCCTATCTCGCGCTTGCCGAGCTGGCCGTCTAGGTGGCGAGCCTCGCGTTGCCCACCGTGCTCGCCCGGTTCAAGCCCGGCAGCGCGCTGCTGCCGCTGGCGATCCTGACGCTCGTCATGCTGCTCGTCGTACCGGTCGCGCCGGCGTTGCTCGACGTGTTCTTCATTGCCAACATCATGATCTCGCTCGCCGTGCTGATGGTCGCGATCAACACGCAGCGTCCGCTCGACTTCTCGTCGTTTCCGAGCGTGCTGCTGTTCGCGACGTTGCTGCGGCTGGCGCTCAACGTCGCGTCGACCCGCGTCGTGCTCGTCAACGGGCACCAGGGCACCGCTGCTGCCGGCCACGTCATCGAGGCATTCGGAAACTTCCTGATCGGCGGCGATTACGTCGTCGGGCTGTTCGTGTTTGCCATCCTGCTGATCATCAATCTGGTGGTCGTCACCAAGGGCGCGGGGCGCGTGTCGGAAGTGTCGGCGCGGTTCACGCTCGACGCGATGCCCGGCAAGCAGATGGCGATCGACGCCGATCTGAACGCCGGGCTGCTCACCGCCGACGAGGCCCGTACCCGCCGCGCCGACGTCGCTACCGAGGCGGACTTCTACGGCTCGATGGACGGCGCGTCGAAGTTCGTGAAGGGCGACGCGGTTGCGGGGCTGCTGGTGCTCGGCATCAACATCGCCGGCGGGCTGATCCTCGGCATCTTCCGCCATCACCTCAGCCTGTCGGACGCGGCCTCGATCTACCTGTTGCTGGCGATCGGCGACGGGCTGGTGGCGCAGATCCCGGCGCTGCTGCTGTCGATCGCGGCGGCGATGATCGTCACCCGCGTGTCGTCGACGCTCGACCTCGCCGGGCAGATCGGCAGCCAGTTCGCCAGCCCCCGCGCCTGGACCCCGGTCGCGGGCGTCCTCGGGCTGCTCGGCTTGCTGCCGGGGATGCCGCACCTCGTCCTGCTCGGTACAGCGAGCCTCGCGGGTACGCTGGCATGGA
>CAXTTR010000392.1:0-3061 GCA_964247215.1 uncultured Sphingomonadaceae bacterium | reverse complement strand
CGTTGGCGATCTCGGCGTCGATCAGGCTGTACAGCTTGGGCCGCATGGTCAGCGGCGACATGCCGATTTTTTGCAGGTTGGTCGGCTGGACGTAGCCGGTGATGTAGTTGAGCACCTGCGCCGCGTCGCGCGCCAGCACCGGGTCGGCGGTGAAGAACGACAGATCGGTGTAGATGCGCGCCGTCACCGGATGATAGTTGCCGGTACCGAAATGCACATAGGTGCGCATCTCGGGCCCTTCGCGGCGGACCACCATCGACAGCTTGGCGTGTGTCTTCCACTCCATGAAGCCGTAGACGACCTGCACCCCGGCGCGTTCGAGCGCCGCCGCCCACATCAGATTCTGCTCTTCGTCGAAGCGCGCCTTCAGCTCGACGACGGCGGTCACCGACTTGCCGGCCTCGGCGGCGTCGATCAGCGCGCGAACGATCGGCGAGTTCTTGCCGGCACGATAAAGCGTCTGCTTGATCGCGATGACGTCGGGATCGGCGGCCGCCTGGCGCAGGAAGGCGAGGACGACCTCGAAGCTCTCGTACGGGTGGTGGACGACGAGGTCCTTGGCGCGGATCGCGGCGAAGCAGTCGCCGCCATGCTCGCGGATGCGCTCGGGAAAGCGTGGGCTGTAGGGCTCGAACTTGAGGTCAGGGCGGTCCTCCTCGACAAGAATACCGAGGTCGGCAATGCCTAATATGCCCGAAACCACCGTCACATCGCGGTCATGCACATGCAGCGCATCGCGGACCAGCAGATGCAGCCCCGGCGGCGTCGCCTGTTCGATCTTGAGCCGGATGACCTCACCGCGCCGCCGCCGTTTGATGGCGGTCTGGTAGAAGCGGACAAGGTCCTCCGCCTCCTCCTCGACCTCGATATCCGAGTCGCGGATTACCCGGAATGCGCCGTCGCCGAGCAGCACATAGCCGGGGAACAGCTGCCCGAAAAACAGCCGGATGGTGTTCTCCAGGCTGATGAAGCGCGGCGTCTTGCCCGGCAGGCGAATGAAGCGCGGCAGCATCGACGGCAGCATCAGCAGCGCGCGCAGGATCTCGTCGTCCGAACTGCGCCGCAGCTCGAGGACCAGGCTGAAACCCTTGTTCGGGATGAATGGGAACGGATGCGCCGGATCGATCGCCTGCGGCGTCAGCACCGGGAAGATCTGTTCGAGGAAGTGCCGTTCGAGCCAGATCTTCTCGTCGGGCGTCAGGTCGATGTTACGCAGGACGTGGAAGTCGGCCCCGCGCAGCTCGCGGCACAGCCCGCCCCACACCGTCTGCTGATATTCCATCAGACGGTCGGCGGTCAGAGCGATCGCCGCCAGCTGCTCCGACGGCGTCGCGCCCTCGGGACTAAGCGTCTCGATCCCCGCCTGCACCTGCCCGCGCAGGCCGGCGACACGGACCATATAGAACTCGTCGAGGTTATTCCCCGAGATCGACAGGAAGCGCAGCCGTTCCAGCAACGGATGGCTGCGATTGGTCGCTTCCTCAAGCACCCGCTCATTAAACGCCAGCCACGACAGCTCGCGGTTGAAGTACCGGTCGTGGCCGGTCAGCGCCGAGGCGGCCGCTGATAGCGACGGCTCCGGTTCGGGCGTAATCTCGCGTAAAGCCTTGGTCATCGGCTGCTTGTAAGCGAAATCTTACGACAGGTCGACAAGGGTCCTTGAAGATGGGCGATGGCCGCCGACGTCTTTCATGACTCCCAAACAGCTAAATGTTTCGACAACTTGTTGATAATGCTCAGGCGGAATGTTTCTTTCATGACTCCGTGCAGGATTGCCTGGCTGCAACACTACAGGAGGATGATCTAACCTATTCAGCACATATTGTCAAGCCAGTCGCCTTGCTCCTCCAGCACCGCGCGCGCCAGCGGCAGCGTCACCGCGCGCCCGGCCGCCAGCGCAGCCGCATCGAGCTTAGCAACGATCGCCGCGCCACCCGCGAAGCTGCGGTCGATGCGCGCCAGCAGATACGCCGCGACCTCGGGCGCGACCCGCAGCCCGCGGTCGGCGAACTGCTTCGCCAGCACCGCCGCGAGCAGCGCGTCATCTGGGTCGGCGATGACGAGCGTCGGCGTCGCCGCCAGCCGCGACGCGAGATCGGGCAGCATCGCCGCCCACGCCCGCACCGGCGTCCGCGCCGTCAGCAGCAGCGGCCGGTCGAGCGTCGCCGCATTCCACGCGTGAAACAGCGCCTCGGGCGCGGTAGCTGTGTCGGCATCGTCGAACACGGTGGCCCCGCTCCGCCCGGCGAATAGCCGCGCCAGATGGCTCTTCCCCGAACTCGCCGGCCCAATCAGCACCGCCTGCGCCTGTGGCCACGCCGGCCACCGGTCGAGCCACGCGACCGCGTCGGCGTTGGCTGGCGAGACGAAGAAGTCGGCGACGCCGGCGGCTTGGCGGTAGGCGAGCGGGAGGGGAAGCTGGTGCATTGATGATTTCCGTTAGCGCCCTTTGCCATTTCGACCACCCGCAATTCGATCGACAGGGACCGGCTGGGAACTGCGAGCGGGAGGATCCGGCTTACAAACGTAGGTTTCACTCCCGTTGTATAAATATTCGTGGCATGGACTAACGATGCTCAAGCTGCACTTTGCCCCGCTCACCCGGTCGATCAGGATCCGCTGGCTGCTGGAGGAGCTTGAGCTCGAATACGAGCTGCTGTGAACGAGCTTTACGCACAATGGCAGCAAAGGCTTCACTCAAAATACGCCGTCTGGGAAATATCCATATCTTGAAGACGGTGGCGTGGCGCTGTCAGAATCCGGCGCTATCGTGCAATATATCCTGGAGACCTACGGCGATGGCCGGCTCCAGCCGAGCATCGGCTCGCCGCGTCGAGCAGCCTACCTGCAGTGGTTGCACTTCGCCGAGGCGACAGCGGCCACTCCCATCGGCACGATCATTTGGCTGACGGTCTACCGGACCGACGCAGCTCAGCACATCTCGATCATCAAGGCAGCGCGAGACAGTGCAAATATTGTTTTCGATAAGGTCGAAGCGGCGCTGGCCGTCGATGCCTTTCTGGCCGGAGACGAGTTTACCGCGGCCGACGTGATGATGGGC
>CAXTTR010000391.1:0-3064 GCA_964247215.1 uncultured Sphingomonadaceae bacterium | reverse complement strand
GCACGCAGCTTGAATCAGAAAATCAGCCGAATGTGAATCCCAAATCGATTCACACGAGCCCCATTCCGCTCTAGGCCGTTATGACACAATTTGCTGGGGTGCGATGAAAATTTACGGCTACGCGCGAGTAAGCACCGCTGACTAAGACACCGGTGTCCAGGAGGCGGCGCTTTATGCTGCGGGCTGCAACCTCGTAAAGACCGAGAAGAAGTCTGGCACCTCCCGAGTTCGTCGCAGCCAGCTCGATACGCTACTCGAGTTCCTCGACGCCGGCGACACCTTGATGGTCACTCGCGTCGACCGGCTTGCCCGGTCGATCAGCGATCTCCAAGACATTGTTAAACTGCTCAAAACCAAAGAGGTCGCACTGCGCGCGACCGAGCAGCCGGTCGACACATCGAGCGCGGCCGGCAAGATGTTTCTCGACATGCTCGGCGTGTTTGCAGAATTCGAAACCAATCTCCGCAAGGAACGCCAGTTGGAGGGCATCGCGGCTGCGAAGGCGCGCGGCGTGTACAAGGGCCGGGGTCGCACGGCGACGATCGACAACGACAAGATTCGCGAGCTGCGGCGGGCGGAAGGAATGGGTCCGGCAGCCATCGCGCGTCAGCTGAATGTCAGCCGCGCAAGCGTTCAAAGGGCACTTCGCGGGATGAAGCTCGAAGGCGACGCGACCCTAACGATAAGGGCAGCTCTCGACGGCCACACAGCAACAAAGAGGGGAGTGGGAGTGGATGCGAGTGTGGTACCTTCCACACAGGAGATTGCAGCATGAACTTCCAGGCCACGACCCCGGATAAGCTCACGATCGACGAGTTCCTTGCGGCCTATGCCGGGCGCGAGGAAAAGTACGAGCTGGTCGACGGCGTCCCGCACATGATGGCCGGTGCCAATCGACGTCACGTGCGCATCATGGGTAATCTCAACCGGCGACTTCTTGAACGGCTCGAAGGCGGTCCATGCGAGCCTCTCGCATCGGATATGGGTCTGCAAGTCGACCCGTATACCTACCGTCTGCCCGACCTCGCCATCTACTGCGATCCGCGCGATCGCGAGCCGCGGGACGTTGAGCCGCTGAAACTCAGTCACCCGCGGGTGATCTTCGAGATTCTGTCAAAGTCGACCGAATCTACCGATCACGGCGTCAAGCTCGACGAATATCAGGGTATCGAGAGCGTCGACACGATCGTCTTCATTCACGCTTCGCGAGATGCGTTCACCACGTTCGAGCGTGCGAGCCCGACCGAATGGCGCTCGGTCGTCCATCTGCCGGAACAACCCCTCGTGCTTCGCGATCCTGCCGTGACGATCACCGCCGAGGAAATCTTTGCAGGGACCCGCTAAGTCACCCGCATCGGTTATCGATCGACTGGCACCCCGGGGAGCCACTTCGAGACGATATAACTCAGTGAAATTTTAATGCTGGCCACGTTACTTTGGGGGCTTCAGCTGCTTAGCATGTGGATAGGAGTCCAAAGCGAAACTCCCTTCGCTTCCATCAGCGTCTTGAGATCGCGGGAGGAAAGACGTTTGTCGCGGTCGAAACCGGCGTTGCGCGGAACCCCTCCAAAACCAAGTTTTTACCCATCTGTCAGAGGCTTAGCGGCAATGATGGCAGGGTTACGCTTTGGACGCCTATCCACAATCGATTATGCGCACCTCAAATCCAGAATCGAAGGCAGCGATCCGGCCGCCGTCGCGTTAGCATTCCAAGGGTTTAGCTGTTGGGTTATCGAACCATGCCGCGCGAGGTGGAGTTCAAGCTCGAGATTGATCGGAACGATATCGAGGCGGTGACGCGGACGGCAGCCCGTATCGGCGCGGTCGCTGGCACGACGATGCTGCAGTCCGTGTATTTCGATACCGACGATCACCGGTTGCACAAGGCGGGGTTGTCGCTGCGGGTGCGGCACGACGGCGATCGCCGGATTCAGACGGTCAAGGCCGAACAGGGCAAAAACGCCGGCTTTTACGATCGCGACGAGTGGGAATGCGCCATCGACGGCGATACACCGGTTCTTGGTGAAAATAGCCCGGTCGCAGACGTTTTCGGCGGCAAGGGATCCGAGCGGGTCGCGCCGATGTCGCGCAACTCATCGGCATCCCACCGGCCCCGGCCAAGAATGGCCTGCTGGCACCAAGGCCCGGGGTCGCTTGCCGCCTCGGCCCGCATCCAGCCCGGCTTGCGCCGCTCGTCACCCAGCAGCCCGTCCAGAAACAGCCCCGCCGAAGCCGCAACGCGGTCCTGCGTGAACCCACGCATCCTCGCCTTCACTCCCGAAAGCGATAAGGCCCACAGCTTCAGCGTCGTCAGGGTTGATGCGCCCGTCATCCATGACCTCCCAACCATGGCAAGTCATCGATTCAGAGTTTCAGCCACAGCGTAAGCGTCAGCTGATCTACGCGGCGAGCGCGAGCGCCTTGGGCTTCCGCCAGTTCCAGGGCATGAAGGCGTCGAGGTCGAGTTGGCTGTGTCCGCGTGCGAGCTGGTCGAGCACGTCGGCGAGCCAGGCTTCCGGATCGATGCCGTTGAGCCGGGCGGTCTCGAGCGCGGTGTAGATGGTCGCAGCATGCTCGCCGCCGCGGTCGGAACCGAGGAACAGGAAGTTCTTGCGGGTGACCGCGATGCCGCGAAGCGCCCGCTCGGCAGCATTGTTGTCGATGGCGAGACGGCCGTCGCTGGCGAAGCGCACGAGTGCGTCCCAGCGGCTAAGGCTATACTGGAGGGCCTTCGCCAGCTCGTTCTTGCTCGACAGGCGTCGGCGCTCGGTCTCCATCCAGACACGCAGGTCGGCGAGCAGCGGCAGGCTGCGCTCGGTGCGCACGGCGAGGCGTCGCGCCGGCGGCAAGCCGCCCAACTCGCGCTCGATATCATAGAGCGCACCGATGCGGCGCAGACCCTCGGCCGCGATCGGCGACTGCGTCTTGTGATGCTCGTCGTAGAGCTTGCGCCGGGCATGAGCCCAGCACGCGGCATGAACGATCCGCTGAGCCCGTTGTCCCGGCGGCGCCTTCGACCGGGTCAACGCTTCGTAGCCGGCATAGCCGTCGGCGTGGATGGTGC
>CAXTTR010000390.1:0-3068 GCA_964247215.1 uncultured Sphingomonadaceae bacterium | reverse complement strand
CGAAGGGGGTCCTACATGCATGATCAATCGAGATGTCAGATGCGAACCGGGTAAAATGACGCGATCCGGTGCATGCGAGTGCGCCGTTGCGTGGTCCACCCAGTATGACCAGTCCATGCCTTGATCTGACATTCGGTTCGTTTGCTGGTCGGCTGGCCAATGCCGATTTAAAAATTACGAGCCCTGCCCCGTGCTGTTGCGTTCATAAGCCCACGGTTGATTAACGATACGGGAGCGCAGTGTTGGAACTTTGGGGTGGGCATGAGTGCACCGTCAATCGCGTTCGGGATGTTTTCCGCGATCAGACGCTGCTTACCGGTCATCAGAATCGTATCGGCGATCTGACGCGGTTCGCGGGACTTGGCATCAAGCGGCTGCGTTACCCGGTGCTGTGGGAACGGGTTGCACCTGATCGTCCTGAAGTGCGGGACTGGCGCTGGAGCGACGCGCGCCTGGCGGAAATTGTGAGGTTGGGTATGCGCCCGATCGCCGGGCTGCTGCACCATGGCAGCGGTCCGCGGTACACGAACCTCGTCGACGACAACTTCGTGCCATTATTTGCCGCTTACGCCGCAGCCGCAGTCGAGCGCTATCCGTGGATTGATGAGTGGACGCCGATAAACGAGCCGCTGACCACCGCCCGGTTCAGCGCGCTTTACGGACACTGGTTCCCGCATGCGACCGACGAGCATTCGTTTGTTGCAGCGCTGCTGAACCAGATCGATGGCATCCGCCTCGCGATGCGCGCGATCCGGCGGGTCAACCCTGCTGCGCGCCTGATCCAGACCGAGGATTTAGGCCACACCTACTCGACCGCGCCGATGACCGGGCTGGCGAGTCATTACAATGACCGTCGCTGGCTGACCTGGGATCTGCTCACCGGACGCGTGACGCCAGAGCATCCGTTGTGGTCACGTCTCGAAGGGCTTGGCTTCGACGATCGCGTCCGGGCGATCAACGACGACCCCTGCCCGCCCGACATCATCGGCGTAAACTATTATATAACCGGCGAGCGCTTTCTCGATCACCGTGCTAACCAATATCCCTATCCGCTTTCGGTCGAAGGGCATCACGACGTCACCGCTTCCCGTGTGCTCGATCCGCCGCCGCAGGGACTCGAAGGAGTGCTTCGGCAGGCGTGGGAGCGTTATCGGCTGCCAATCGCCGTCACCGAATCGCACCTCGGTTGCACGCGCGAGGAGCAGCTGCGCTGGTTGTGGGAGGCGTGGCAGACCGGCTTGAAGCTGAACAGCGAAGGCGTCGACCTCCGCGGCGTCACCGCCTGGGCGCTGCTCGGCAATGTCGACTGGAACAGTTTGATCACCGTCGAGGCTGGCCACTACGAGCCGGGAGCGTTCGACATCCGCAGCGGTCAGCCGCGCGAAACCGCCATCGCTAAACTGCTCCGCATGCTGGACGGTGCCTCTCCGCCCAATCCGCTGCATCCAGCACTGAGCGGGCCCGGATGGTGGCGGCGCGACGTTCGATATGAACACGAGCCTTACACCTGGAGCGACGCGAAGACGACCATTGATCCGGCTCCAGCGCAACGTCAGATCCTGATTACCGGCGCGACTGGAACGCTCGGGCAGGCGTTCGCCGGAGCCTGTCGCATCCGCGGACTTGCCTACACCCTGACCGGCCGTGCGACGCTGGCGATCGATGATGCCGCCCAGGTCGCGGCAGTCCTCGATCAGCACAGGCCGTGGGCGGTCATCAACGCAGCGGGATGGGTGCGGGTCGACGATGCGGAGGAGAATGCGTCGGCATGCATGCGCGCCAACGCCGACGGGGCTGCGATCCTCGCACTCGCCTGCGCCGAGCGCGGCATCCATTACACGACGTTTTCGTCTGATCTTGTCTTCGACGGCAAGCACGCGCGGGGTTACCTCGAAAGTGACCAGCCGAGTCCGCTCTCCGTGTACGGCCGCAGCAAGGCCGAGGCGGAGCTGCGCGTCGGGCGAGCCGGCGGCCGCGCTTTGATTATCCGAACCGCCGCTTTCTTCTCACCTTACGATCCGTACAACTTCGCAGCCCATGTCGAGCGCACGTTGCGCGAGCGCCAGGTTGTTCAGGCCGCTGGCGATTATGTAATCACGCCTGCCTTCGTGCCCGACCTCGTCGATGCCTGCCTCGATCTGATCGTCGACGACGAGGTTGGCATCTGGCATCTGACCAACCAAGAGCCGGTAAGCTGGCTCGAGTTCGCGCGGTTGATCGCAAATGCCTTCGAGCTGGACGCCGACCTGATCGAGCCAGCATCGCCGGCCGAATTAGGCTGGCGCGCCGAGCGGCCGCGATTTGCGGCGCTACGGTCGACCAAGGGCAGGATGCTGCCCTCGCTCGCCGACGCGGTTGCACGTTACAAAAGACTCGTTGACGCGCAGAAGCGAGATCGATGTCAGACCGGTACAGTTCAGAGTCAAGCGATGGACGGCGACCCGGTGGTTCTTGATTAGCGCAAGATATTCCGAACGCCGACGTCCGGTCCGCTTACGCCTATCTTGCCGCATAAGCTGCTGACCATCGCGTTCACGCGAAATTTCGAAGGGAGCGCGAGGTATAATGGGCGACATTTTTCCTGGCTCGGACGGCGGTGCACACCTCCGAACGGTAGCCATGCCGCGTGACGCGAACGCCAGCGGTGACATCTTTGGCGGCTGGACGCTGTCGCAGATGGACCTTGCGGGTGGTACCTTTGCTGCCAGTCACTCGGGCAAACGGGTCGTCACCGTCCACATCGACGCGGTCGAGTTCCTCGCACCCGTGGTCGTCGGCGACGATGTCAGCGTCTTCTGCTGGCTTGAGACGGAGGGCACGACGTCGGTCAAGGTCCGCATGGAAACCTGGGCGCGCTCACGGTCAGGCGACGCGCCGCACAAGGTTGCCGACGGGCTGTTCACCTATGTCGCGATCGGCGAGGACGGCAAGCCAGCTTCGGTTACCGGATAAGCGCTGCTGCAGTGGATTACGCGGCTGCCGGTCTGTGGCTGCCGCCACGCTTGCTGCAGATACGGTGCCAGCGAGATCAGGGCTGCGCCGTTCGAACCGTAACTGTGCAACAGCAA
>CAXTTR010000389.1:1216-3086 GCA_964247215.1 uncultured Sphingomonadaceae bacterium | reverse complement strand
CAGTCTTCGTCGCGGGCGTGCTCCAGCATATCGAGGAAGCGGGGGTGCACTCGGGCGACAGCGCCTGCTCGCTGCCGCCATACTCGCTCAGTGACGACATTATTGCCGAGATCGAGCGCCAGACCGAGTTGCTGGCGCGCGCGCTCGACGTGCGCGGGCTGATGAATGTCCAGTTCGCGGTCAAGGACGGGCTGGTCTACATTATCGAGGTCAATCCGCGTGCTTCACGCACCGTGCCGTTCGTCGCCAAGGCGACGGGTATCCCGATCGCCAAGATCGCGGCGCGGGTGATGGCAGGCGAAAGCCTCGCGAGCTTCAATCTGAAACGTCCGGCGTGGACGCATATCGCGGTCAAGGAGGCAGCGTTTCCATTCGGGCGCTTTCCCGGAGCCGATCCGGTGCTCGGACCCGAGATGAAGTCGACCGGCGAAGTCATGGGGATTGATATCGACTTCGCGATGGCGTTCGCCAAGGCGCAGCTCGGCGTCGGCACGGTGCTGCCGATGGGGGGCACGGTGTTCCTGTCGGTCAAGGACAGCGACAAGCCGGTAATCCTCGATGCGGCGCGGCAGTTGGTGGCGATGGGCTTCGCACTGATCGCGACCGACGGGACCGCACGCTATCTGACAGGCGAAGGCATTGCGGTTAGCGCGGTGAACAAGGTCGCGCAGGGGCGGCCGCATATTGTCGACCGGGTCAAGGACGGCGGGGTCATGCTGGTGGTTAATACCACCGAGGGTGTCCAGTCGCTCAAGGACTCCGCCTCGATCCGCGCGTCGGCGCTGTACGGCAAGGTGCCGTACTTCACCACGGCGGCGGCGAGCGTCGCGGCGGTGCAGGCCATCGCCGCGCTGAAGCAGCGACCGCTTGAAGTGCGGTCGCTGCAGTCCTACTATTCTGCGCTCGACTGAGCCTGCCGAACCAAGGACGTTGCCGCCAGCGGTGGGTCAACCATCGGCAGGGCAAATGTCGAACAGGTGGACGAAAGGTTTTTTGAATAATGGCGACGGTCGACAAGCTGCCGATGCTGGCGGAAGGCCATGCGATCCTGATGCAGACGCTACGGGATTACAAAGAGAAAGAGCGCCCGCAGAATGTCCAGGACATCGAGGAAGCGCGCGCGCACGGCGATTTGTCGGAGAACGCCGAGTACCATGCCGCGAAGGAGCGCCAGGGTCACATCGAAGCGCAGATCATGGACCTTGAGGACAAACTGGCGCGCGCGGTGGTCATCGACCCCAAGACGCTGTCGGGCGACAAGGTCGTGTTCGGCGCGACGGTAGCGCTGCTCGACGAGGACGAGAAGCCGGTGACCTATCAGATTGTCGGCCAGACCGAGGCGGATGCCAAGCGGGGGCGCATCTCTTACTCGTCGCCGCTTGGCCGCGCGCTGATCGGGCGCCGGCTCGGCGAGGAAGTCGAAGTTACGACGCCTTCAGGCGACAAATATTACCAGATCGAGAAGGTCGAATTTGTCTGAGGCCTTAAAGCGGCCTGAGGTTTGGCCGTTGTTACGGCTGAAATGAAGCCGTTCAAGCCGCCGCCGGCCCCCATGACACGGGCGCTGCTGATCGCCTGCATCGTCGTCCAGATCGCGGCGACAATCGGCGGCGCGGCGTTTGGGGAGAGCCTGACGCTGCGTGCCGCGTTGATCCCGGCGCGGCTGAGCGGTGCCGCTATTGGTGTCCCGGGCAGCGTGCCCGCCGTCCTAACGCTGTTGACATCGCTGTTCCTGCACGCCGGCTGGGTGCACCTGACGCTCAACCTCGTGTTCCTCGCGTGGGTAGGAAAGTATTGCGAGTGGGCGCTCGGGCGCTGGCGCTTTGTGGCGCTCTATCTGCTATCAGGAGTTGCGGGAGGGGTGTTGCAG
>CAXTTR010000389.1:0-1206 GCA_964247215.1 uncultured Sphingomonadaceae bacterium | reverse complement strand
TTGCAGTATCTTGTCGCGCCGACGTCGGTGATGCCGGTGATCGGTGCTAGCGGCGCGATCGCGGGCGTCTTTGGAACTTACGCCGTGCTGTTCGCGCGTAACCAGCTCGAGCCACGCACCATCTTGGGCGTGCAGGTCTCGTCGGAGGCGTTGACCGCGGCATGGTATGCAGCGGCGTGGATCGGGCTTCAGTTACTGACGGCGGTGGCGTTCAACACCGGTCCGGTTGGCGGCGGCCTGCTGGGGCAGGGCGTCGCGATATGGGCGCACATCGGCGGCTTCGTCACCGGGCTGCTGTTCGCGCAGCCGTTCCTCCGCGAGCCTGAAATCTAGTCGTGCGTGTGGTTGCCACCCGGTTCAAGCAGCCGGTGAAGGTGAACGACGACGTACTTCATCTGCGCGTCGTCAACGGTCCGCTGCGCGCTTGAACGCCACGCCGCTTCGGCCTCATGGTAGTTCGGGAAAATCCCGACAATATCGAGCTTGGACGGGTCCTCGAAATCGAGGCCGCGCGGATCGGCGACGCGGCCGCCGAAGACGAGGTGGAGCAAGTTAGACATGGCCGCCGTCTAGCGTCTGCCGCCGACGGCGGCTAGCCTCTATCGCATTCAGGCAACAGGCTTGGCGTTCGCTGACTTCATAAAGTTGACCAGCGCATCGAAGCCGTTCTTGGCGATATAGGACGAAAAGTCGGCTTCCTGCGTCAGTGCCAGGTTAACGCCGGAGACGGTGACGTTGCTGATCAGGAATTTGCCGCCGGGAGCACTCTCGACCGCCCAGATCACGTCGAATGGCTGGCGGCCCGGTGTCTCGACGCGTGAATACACATCAACGCTGCCATTGGCGCCATGCGGGACGGTACGGACAACGCGCACCTTGGCGTTGGTGTAATCATACAGCCGGTCGGCGTAGAGGTTGATAATATACTCGGGCAGGGCCGCCTGATACGCCGAGAGCTGCGCCGGGGTGATCTGGCTGCGATAGCGGCGGATCAGGCGATTGCCGGCCTGCTCGATCGCGAAGTTATCGCGCAGGATCGTACGGAACTTGGCATGCACCGCCGTCCGCGAACCCTCTTCGCGCAGAATGGCGAAAGCCCGAGCGGTCAGATCATCGACGAACTTGCCTGCCGCGCTGGCCTGCGCCGGCGTCGCTGCCGCAGTCTGTGCCGATACGATAGCCGGCGACAGCGCGGCAACACTCAAT
>CAXTTR010000388.1:2801-3094 GCA_964247215.1 uncultured Sphingomonadaceae bacterium | reverse complement strand
TTGTAGGGTACTCAACCGCCCATGTCGGCCCTTGGTCAACACCGCAGAATTTACAGAAGCGGGAGCCCTGATCGATCTCTTTACCGCATCTTCCGCAATACAATCGATACCCCGATCCGATTGTTGGTAATGTCCGCATTACTACGTCGTCGACACCAACCCTGCATAACTATACGTATAGCTGCTTAAACGCCAGCTTATTTCAGCGTCTTAGAGTCCTTCTCGATCAGGTCTAGCCTACGCTCGTCACCCCCGCGCAGGCGGGGGTCCATAACCACCGAGCGTCGACGTGT
>CAXTTR010000388.1:0-2791 GCA_964247215.1 uncultured Sphingomonadaceae bacterium | reverse complement strand
ACCCCGCCTACGCGGGGGTGACGGTCAGTTTGAACGAGATCGACCCTAGTTAGCCGTGACAGTACATAAGACATTGTATTCTAAAACGCCGGTTCATATATCCCGCATTCGGTCTTGTCCCACCCCCGCCAGCGGCCGGAGCGGGGGTCTTTGCCGGGGGCGACGGTGGTGGTGCAGGGGACGCAGCCGATCGACGGATAGCCTTGCACTTCGAACAAGTGGCGCGGCAGTTTGTAATCAACGCCAGCGGGCAGCGAGTGCCAGCGTCAAACTGATTTTCCACCATCTGATACCCGGCCCTATTCCGCCCGCTCCTCCTCGCTCAACAGTCGCGCGATCATCGACCGGTCCATCGGCTTGCGGCAGCGCGGCACGTCGGCGTAGGCGGGGGGCATCAGCGCCGCGTCATAGCCGCTGGCGAAGACGAAGCGCACGCCGAGCGCGGTCAGGGCATCGGCGACGGGATAGACGCGCTCGTCGCGGAGGTTGACGTCGAGCACCGCGCCGTCGAGCGCGTCGCCGACGTCGTCGACGAGCGCCAGCGCTTCCTCGACCGAACCCGCCGGTCCGACGATGTCGGCACCGAGATCGCCCAGACTGAGCGCCAGATCCATCGCGATCAGATACTCGTCCTCGACGATGAGGATCTTCCGGCCCGCGAGGCTAGGGAGATGCTTATGCATGCGGCGCGGATCCATTGGCATCCGCAAGCGGCACTGCGATCGCGCAGAACACCCCGTCGGAGCGAAACTCGAGCCGAGTTTTGGCGCGCAACTGATAAGGCAGCGCCCGCTCGATCAGCTCGGTGCCATAGCCGCGGCGAGGCGATACGCCCGGCTGCGGCATCTGCACGCCCGATTCCTGCCATTCGAGCTTCACGCGCGGCTTGGTACCATTGTCCTCGACCTGCCAGGTCACGCCCAGCTTGCCGGCGGGCTGCGCCAGCGCGCCGTACTTGACCGCGTTGGTCGCCAGCTCGTGCAGCGCCAGGCCGAACGCCTGCGCCGAGATGGCCGGCAATGCGACTTCGGGGCCGTCGATGGTGATCTTGCCGTGTCCAGCGTCCTGCTCGGCATGCGCCTCAAGTTCGGCGGTCACCAGCGTTCGCAGGTCGACATCGCCGTGGCCGGCGCTGACGAGGATGCTCTGGACCCGCGACAGCGCCCGCAGGCGTCCGGCGAACTCGTCACCGAACGCCTCGATCGAGTCGCTGTTGCGAACCGTCTGGTTGGCGATCGACTGCACGACGGCGAGCAGATTGCGGGTGCGGTGCTGAAGCTCCGCCATCATCACCTGCTGCCGGTCCTTGAGGCTGCGCAGGTCGTCGATGTCGGTCATCGTGCCGACCCAGTCGAACGCGTCGATGCTCGACCCTGGAACTGGCCGTGCCCGCGTCTGGTGCCAGCGATACTCGCCGTCAGCCGAACGCCGGACACGGTGCTCGACGTAATATTCGCCGCTTGTCCGGGCGTCCTGCCAGCCGTCCTGGGTTAGCTGCAAGTCGTCGGGGTGGACGGCATCGAGCCAGCCGAAGCCAAGGCTCTCGTCGAGGCTCAGTCCGGTGAAGTCGATCCATTGCGGGCTCCCCCACGTCCGGTCGCCGTCCGGGCGAGTGCGGAACACCAGCTGCGGGATGCTGGTAGCGAGGACGCGAAACTGCTCCTCGCTGGCGCGCAGCCGCTCGACCGCGTGGTGATGCTCGGTACGGTCGCGGGCGATCTTGACGAAGCCGCCAGCCGAATCCTTCAGCGGCATCATCAGCCCGGATGCCCAGAACCGCGAGCCGTCGCGGCGCTGGTGCCAGCGCTCGTCGGAAGCGCGGCCGTCGCGCCGCGCCCGCATGCGCTCGCCGCCGGGGGCGCCGATGGCGCGGTCCTCCGGCGTGAACACCACATCGCCGCTCCGTCCGGCGATTTCGTCGCCCGCAAAGCCGAACAGGCGCTCGGCCCCCACATTCCAGGATGTTACGTCGCCGTTGATGTCGGTCGTATAGATCGCGAAGTCGGTGGCGCTCTCCACGATGATCTCGAACAAGCTTTCGCTCGCGATGCCGTCAGATGCGCTCACGCGGATAATGTCCTTCCACACCGGTGAGCCGGGTACGGCCTCCTGCAGCTTGTTAAAGCCGCCATTGCCGAAGGCGTTCCGCGTAACCTGCTGCAGGTGCGGGCTCAGGCGTTAACCAGCGCAAACTCGCTTCTAGAACGCCGGTTCGTGAATCCCGCACTCGGTCTTGTCCCAGCCGCGCCAGCGGCCGGAGCGGGGGTCTTCGCCGGGAGCGACGGTGGTGGTGCAGGGGACGCAGCCGATCGATGGATAGCCTTGCGCCTCGAGCGGGTGACGCGGCAGCTTGTGCTCGGCGAAATAGGCGTCAAGGTCGGCCTTGCTCCAGTCGGCGAGCGGGTTGAGCTTCAGCCGCCCCTCGTCGAGTTCGAAGCGCGGCAGCGCGGCCCGCCCGGCCTGATAGCCCTTGCGGCCCGACAGCCACGCGTCGAACGGCACCAGCGCGCGGCGCAGCGGCGCGACCTTGCGGATTTCGCAGCAGCCGTCGGGGTCATAGCTCCAGCGCAGCGAGGTCGCGTCCTTCGCCGCCAGCGCCAGCGGATCGGGGCGCACGACGGTCAGCGCGGTCAGCCCGAGCCGCTCGGCGAGCTCGTCGCGATAGGCGAGCGTTTCCCCGAACATCTTCTGCGTGTTGACGAAGATTACCGGCACGTCGCGGTCGACCTGGGCCACCAGATGCAGCAGCACCGCCGCCTCGGCCCCGAACGACGATACCGCCGCGATGCGC
>CAXTTR010000387.1:0-3096 GCA_964247215.1 uncultured Sphingomonadaceae bacterium | reverse complement strand
ACCCAGCCCGCGACATCGCCTGCGAGCCGGTTCGCGGCGGTATTCAGCGCCACCGCGACGTCGGCGGGCGACTGGCTGACGACGGGCTCGCTGGCGTCGAAGCGGCGTAGCGCGACGGGGCCCTTGCTGTTGGTGGCGAGCGCGGCGTCGTAGCGGACGCGGACCACGGCGTGCGCGGCATCGCGGACGTCGAGGCTGCATTCGACCAAGGTGCCGTCGAGGCTGCGGGTGGGCGGCAGCGGCGCGGCGCGCGGGTCGAGCGTCGCGACGCCGTTAGCTTCGAGCGTGTCGGACAGCACGCGCTGGAGCTGGCGGTTGGGCTGCTCGGCCCAGGTCGCGCCGGTGAGATAGGCGAGCTGTGTATCGCTGGTGATGACCGGCACGCGCAGCGTCTGCAGCGCGCCGGTGGCGGCCGGTATCTGGACCAGCACGGCGCGGCTGCGATCATAGGCGGCGGCGGGGCTGGCGAGCGGCGCGGCGGTGGCGCGCAGCGTCATCAGCGCGGTGGGGGCCTTGTCGTTACCGCCGATCTGCACCAGCGGGCCGCACGCGGTGACGCCGAGCAGCAGCGCGGCGGTCAGCGCTCGTGCCGGTGCCTTGCACGCCGGACCGCAGCCGTTCGCTATCAAGAACTGGCGCATCACTTGCCCTTCTTCTTCTTGCCGTCGCCGTCGGCGCTGTACTCGGGCAGCCGCCGCCCGCCGACGATCGCGCCCGCTGGGTCCTGGTCGAGCTTACCGGCGAACGCGCCAAGCTGGCTGGTCAGCTGGCGCAGGTCGCGGACCAGCGCACCCGCTTCGGGGAGCGTCTGCGTGGTCAGCGCGTCGATCCCCGGCTGCGCGCTGCTGGCGACGCTTTCGAGCTTGGCCAGCGTTGCGTTGGCGTGCGCGATGGTGGCGTGGAGTTCCTGGATCAACGGCTTGCCGTCCGAGGTCACCAGCTGATCGGTGTGCTTCACCAGCGTCGACAGCGACTGCGCCGCGTTGGTCGCCGCCGCCAGCGTCTGGCGCGTTTCGGCGAGCGTCGCGGCAATCTCGGGACCGCGATCGGCAAGCGCCGCGCTCAGCCGGTTGGTGTTCTTCAGGATACCGCCGATCGAGGCGCGGTTGTCGTCGTTAAGCAGCTTGTTGAGGCTGCCGGTCAGGTCCGAGATATGGTTGAGCAGCTCGGGCGCGGTGGCGAGGAGCTCGCCGAACGCACCGGGGCGCTGCGGGATGACCGGCACCCCGAACGGGCCTTCCGCGGTGATCGGCGGCGCGTTCGAGATCGCGCCGGTAAGCTGGATCTGACTGACGCCGGTGAAACCGATGCCCTCGATGCCCGCCGTGGTACCCTGCAGGATTGGGACGTCCGCGCCGATCTCGATGCGGACACGGATCTGGTCCGGGGTCTTGGGGAGCAGCGAGATTGTCTTGATCTGGCCGACGGGAACACCCTTGAACGCTACCGCGCTGCCAACCGCGAGTCCGCTGACCGACTGTTTGAAGAAGATATCGAACTGATGCTTTTCCGACCCGGAGAACTTCGCCAGCCACAACACCATGCCGAACAGCGCCAGCGCGATCGCCAGCGTTACCGCGCCGACAAGGACGTATGAACTGCGGGTTTCCACTAAGCCTCGCCCCTGTGTTCAGCCGGATTGGTACCGGCCGGCCTGTTCCTGGCCGGATTATCCTTGGCCGGCGCGTTGTTGTCCGGTGCCGCATCCGCCCCCAGTGCCGCGCGGCCGCGCGGTCCCCTGAAATACTCCTGCACCCACGGGTGATCGAACGCCAGTAGTTCCGGGATCGTTCCGACCGTCAGCACGATGCCGTCGGCGATCACCGCGATGCGGTCGCAGATCGCGTGCAGCGTGTCGAGATCGTGGGTGATCAGGAACACCGTCAACTGCATCGTATCGCGCAGCGTCCGGATCAGCTCGTCGAACGCCGCCGCGCTGATTGGATCGAGCCCGGCGGTGGGCTCGTCGAGGAACAGCAGTTGCGGGTCGAGCGCCAGCGCACGTGCCATACCGGCGCGCTTTCGCATACCGCCCGACAGCGACGACGGCAGCAGCGCCCCGGCGTGCTGCGGCAGTCCCACCATGTTGATCTTATACCCGGCGATCTCGTCCATCAGCTGCGGGGTGAGCCGGTAGAACTCACGCAGCGGTACCTCGATGTTCTCCGCCACCGTCAACGACGAGAATAAGGCGCCGTCCTGGAACAGCACTCCCCAACGGCGGCGCAAATCCTTGGCCTGCGTGTTATCGAGGTGGTCGACCTGCTTGCCGAACACTTCGACGGTGCCCGCCGCCGGCTGTTGCAGCCCGAGGATCGAGCGCATCAACACCGATTTGCCGGTTCCCGAGCCGCCGACGACGCCCAATATCTCGCCGCACCGAACGTCAAGGTTGAGATCCTTGTGGACCTCGTGATCGCCAAAGCGGTTCTGCAGGCCGCGAACGCGGATGACAGGCTCGCCCTGTTTCAGTTCCGGCGCGGCGGCGGTCACACATACCCCAGCGCGGTGAAGAATACCGCGAAGAACGCGTCGATGACAATGACGAGGAAAATTGACTGCACCACTGCGGCGGTGGTTCGCAGCCCGACGGACTCGGCATTGCCCGTGACCTGCATGCCCTGGAAACAGCCGGTGACGGCGATGATGATCCCGAAGATCGGGGCCTTGAGCGTGCCGATGATCAGGTCGCTCAACGGCACGACATCCTGAATGCGCTGAATATAACTGACCGGCGGCAGGTTGAGGTAAACCCAGCAGAACAGTCCGCCCCCTACGATCGCCAGTATCGAACCATAGAAGCCGAGCAATGTCATCATGATGGCGGTCGCGATCAGCCGCGGTAGCACGAGCACCTCGATCGGCGACATGCCGATCGTCGCCATCGCGTCGATCTCCTCGTTCAGCTTCATCGAGCCGATCTGCGCCGCGAACGCCGACCCCGAACGGCCTGCGACCATGATCGCGGTGAGCAGGATGCCGAGTTCGCGCAGTGTCGAGCGGCCGATCAGGTTGACGACGAAGACCTCCGCACCGAACTGCTGGAGCTGGACCGCGCCCTGTTGCGCAAGCACGATGCCGACGAGGAACGACAGC
>CAXTTR010000386.1:0-3113 GCA_964247215.1 uncultured Sphingomonadaceae bacterium | reverse complement strand
GCGCGCTGACCGACCACGTCCTCGCCGCGACGACATCGGGCGGGGCGGCGGTCAACTGCTGCGCCATTCAAAGCGCGCTGCCGTCGATGGGCTTCGGCGGCTCGGGGATGAGCGGCATGGGCCGCCATCACGGCATCGAAGGCTTCCACGAATTCTCCAACCCGCGCGGTGTGTTCGTCCGCGGTGATAGCGGCGACCACATCGACGCGTTCTATGCGCCGTACACGAAGGCGGCGGCGTTGGTGCAGGCGGCGTTGGGCCAAACGCGGAGTTAGTTGCCGACCAGCCTGAACGGCAGCGTAGTAAGGCCGACGCATTGCTCCGGCACGCTACCGGCTGATCCGCAACACGCGCCCGTCATCCGCGTCGGTCGTCACCCAGATCGCGCCGTCGGGCGCGACGCGCACGTCGCGCACCCGCTCGGCGATCTCCGGGAAGACGCGGACGCGTGTCGTAACCTTCGCGGCGGCGTTGACGTGCAGCTTCTGGACCTGCTCGCCCGCCAGCGCGCCGACGAACAGATCGCCCGCCCACTCGGGGAACATCGCGCCGCGGTAGACCGCCAGCCCCGACGGCGCGATTGACGGCACCCAGACGCTGATTCCGTCGACCATGCCGGGCACGGTCTTGTGGGGCGATACCGGGGTGCCGTCGTAGTTCACCCCGAAGCAGGCGCGCGGCCAGCCGTAGTTCGACCCGGCGCGCAGAATGTTGATCTCGTCGCCGCCCTTGGGGCCGTGCTCCTCCTCGTACAGCCGCCCGGTCGCGGCATCGTACGCCAGTCCCTGCGGATTGCGGTGGCCCCAGGTGAACACCGCAGGGTCGGCTCCGGACGTGCTGACGTACGGATTGTCCTTCGGAATACTGCCGTCGTCGTTCAGCCGGATCGTCTTGCCAAGTTCGCTGCCAAGCTTCTGCGCTTCCTCGCGGTAAGCAAAGCCCTCGCCGGTAGTCAGCACGAACGTCCCGTCGGGCAGGAACGCCATGCGCCCGCCGAAATGCTGCGGCGTCGCCTTGTCGGGATGCACGCGAAAGATCTCGTGCGCGGTATTGAGCGCCATGCCGTCGAGCCGGGCGCGCAGCACGCGCGTGCCGTTCGCCTTGGCGCTACCCGCCGCGTAGGTCAAGTAGAGGACATGGTTCTGCGCGAACTTCGGGTGGAGCACGACGTCGAACAGCCCAGCTTGACCTTCGTTGTAGACCGGCGGCACCCCCGCGATCGGCTCCGGCACCAGCTTGCCGCCCGCGATCAGCCGCAGCTTGCCGTTGCGCTCGGTGACGAGCTCGTCGCCGTTGGGCAGGAAAGCAATGCTCCACGGGTGGTCAAGCCCGGTCGCCACGGTGGTGATGCGGTACGCCGGAGCCGCCGCCGCCGGAGCAGCACATGCGGCAGCGAGGAGCATGCAGGCTAGCGCTTTAGGGGAACTGATCATCGGGCAGGCTTTCATCGGTGGACGATGCTCAGATGCTGCGCCTGATGCCGCGCTTCAAGCTTGCGGGATCGAATGAGATGAGGCAGCCCGCCGCTATCCACTATCAACGATTTGCGATTGCTGGCGTTGGCATAAAGGTCGCATGATTGCGGCATCAACGCGTGACAAAGGTGCGGCCATGATCCTGCAATCCACTCCGGTGCTTTATGTCGACGCGATCGAGCCGTCGGAAACGTTCTTCGCCAAATTGGGCTTCGTCCGGCAGGTCGCGGTGCCCGACACCGGCGAGCCCGGCTTCGTCATCCTGACGATGGGCGGCGACGGCGGGGTCAGCAACACCGGCATCTCGGTGATGCTGCAGACGGTCAAGTCGGGAACCGAGGACATGGCCAATGTCGGCGCGGAAGTCTTCCAGAACAATAAGACGTTCCTCTTCATGAGCGTCGCCGACGTCGACGCGGCGGCAAAGTCATTGGGCGACGCGACGCTGTTCCTGCCCAAGCGCGACACCTTCTACGGCTCGACCGAGATCGGCTTCACCGAACCCGGCGGGCACCATGTCGTCCTGGCGCAATTCGCGGCGAACTCGCCCGACGAGGCGTAGACTTGAGTGCGAAGGGCTAAGACACCGTAGTAGTCGTCATCCCGGCGAAGGCCGGGACCCATCTTCTGGGCAGTGCCGCGCTGCCCAGAAGATGGGTCCCGGCCTTCGCCGGGATGACAAATTCCTGCTTGGTTCGACCAGCTGCAGGTAACCTCATACCCCCGGATATTCACCGATCGCGCTGAACAGCGCCGTCAGCGCGGCCCGCTCGCCGGCGTCCAGCTCCGGCCGCCAGATTTCGAACAGCAGCACGACGCGGGTGTCGTCGCTGTCGTTCCATGCCTCATGCTCGATGCTGTCGTCGAAGAGCATCGCGCGGCCGGGCTCGACGCGGCGGACCTCGTTGCCGACGCGCAACCGGCAGGCGTCCGGAACGATTAGCGGGATGTGGCAGATCAGCCGCGTGTTGAGCATGCCGTTGTGCGGCGGAATGTGCGTGTGCGGGCGCAGCACGGAGAACAGCGCCATCGGCGAGTGTCCGGCGATGCGCGGCAGCGGCGCGGCCTCCAGCGCCGCCAGTGTCGCCGGACAGTGCCGGCGCGCCGCGGCGGTCGGTGCGCCGTCCCGCCAGAGGTGAAACGCGCTCCACTGCGGATCGTCGAGCAGCGCATGGCCGCGATTGGGCCGGTTCGGCGCGGCGGCGACATACGGCTGCAGCCCGCTGCCATCGGCAAGCACGGCGTTCAGCTCGGCGCGCATCGCCGGGACCATCGCTTCGAGCGCCGCCACCCAGCCGAACGCGGCGGCGTCGTAGAACTCGATCAGCGGCAGCCGCGGGTAATAGAAACTCGTCGGCTGCTGCGGGTACACCACCTTGGTGCCGTTCAGGATAGCAAGCGCCTCGGCGAAGCGCTGCCCTGCCGCTTCGGGCGTAACGCCAGCCGCGTCAAGCTGAGCATCGAGATGCGCCGCAAACCGCGCCGCCGTCGCCTCCGTTGCACCCTCGGCCCGCGCCAGCCGGGCGCGCAGGTCGGGCGACTGCCCGGCCAGCGGCGGCGCGTTGGTCAATGCCAGCTGATAGAACGCCGCCGCGGCACGGTCGTCACCCGTAGCGGTCAGCAGATCACCCTTCATCG
>CAXTTR010000385.1:0-3115 GCA_964247215.1 uncultured Sphingomonadaceae bacterium | reverse complement strand
GGTGTTGACCTTAAGCACGCGGACACTGAACAGCGCCTCAACCGCGGCCTTGACCTCGGGCTTGGTAGCGTGGTGCGAGACCTTGAACACGACCTGGTTATACTAGCTGACCAGTGTCGACTTCTCGGTGATCACCGGCTTCACGACGATGTCATAGTGCTTGAGGTCGATCGCGCCTGGAGTTTTGGGCTTAGCCATTGACGCGTGCCTCCAGCTTGGCAACCGCCGCGCGGGTCAGCACCAGCATGTCGTGATTGAGAATGTCGTAGACGTTGGCACCAACCGCGGGCAGCGCGTCGATCTTGTGCAGGTTGGCACACGCCATCGCGAAGCTGTGATCGACCGCATCGCCGTCGACGAACAGCCCGTTGGTAATGCCGAGCGTAGCAAGCTGGCTTAGTAGCGTCTTGGTCTTGGCTTCGGTGAGCGCAAAGTCCTCGACGACAACGAGCTTGCCTTCGGCCGCCTTGACCGACAGCGCAATGCCGAGGCCCAAGCGCCGGATCTTCTTGTTGAGGCCGGGGTCGAAGTCGCGGACGCGCGGGCCGTGCGCCTTGCCGCCGCCGGTGAACTGCGGCGCGGCGCGGTTACCGTGGCGGGCGACGCCGCCGCCCTTCTGCTTGCCGAGCTTCTTACCCGTACGCGACACGTCCGAGCGCTCGGCAGCACCACGCGCGGTACCACGGCGTTTCTCGAGCTGCCACGTTACGACGCGGTGCAGAATGTCGACGCGCGCTTCCTTGCCGAACACGGCGTCGTTCAATTCGATATCGCCGCTGGCTGCTGCATCGAGGGTCTTGACATCAAGCTTCATGCTCAAGCGTCCTGCGCTTCGGTTTCGACCGCAGGAGCGGCGTCGCTAATTTGGGGAGCACTGTCGTTCGCTGCCTTGAGCGATGCCGGGTACGGTAGCCCTTCGGGGCGCGCGTGCTTGACCGCGTCCTTGACCAGTAACCAGCCGCCCTTGTGACCGGGAACCGAGCCCTTGACGAAGATCAGCCCGCGCTCAACGTCGGTCTGGACGACTTCGAGGTTCTGCTGGGTGCGCTGGCGGTCGCCCATGTGGCCCGCCATCTTCTTGCCTTTGAACACCTTGCCGGGATCCTGACGCTGGCCGGTCGAACCGAGCGAGCGGTGCGAGACCGAAACACCGTGCGTGGCGCGCAGACCGCCGAAGTTCCAGCGCTTCATGCCGCCCTGGAACCCCTTACCGACAGTATCACCGGTAATGTCAACGAGCTGCCCGGCGATGAAGTGATCCGCCGACAGAGTCGCGCCGGCCTCGAGCAGCGCGTCTTCCGAGACGCGGAACTCGGCGACGCGCGCCTTCGGCTCGACTTCGGCCTTGCCGAAATGCCCACGCTCGGGCTTCGAGGTGTTCTTGGCCTTCTTGATGCCGCTGCCGAGCTGTACCGCGACGTATCCGTCGCGCTCGATGGTGCGCTGCGACACCACCTGGCAGTTCTCGAGTGCAAGCACCGTTACCGGTACGTGGCGACCATCGTCCTTGAACAGACGGGTCATGCCCATTTTCTTCGCGATCACGCCAGTGCGCATGATCTGTTCCTTTCACTTCAGAGGCCCACGCGGGGTGGGCATGACCAATTAAGTTTCGCTCCGCGTCTGTCAGTCCAAGATCAGCCCTGCAGCTTGATCTCCACGTCGACACCTGCGGCGAGATCGAGCTTCATCAACGCGTCGACCGTCTGCGGCGTCGGATCAACGATATCGAGCAGCCGCTTGTAGGTCCGCACTTCGAACTGCTCGCGGCTCTTCTTGTCGACGTGCGGCGAACGATTGACGGTGAACTTCTCGATGCGCGTCGGCAACGGGATCGGGCCACGCAGCGCCGCGCCGGTCCGCTTCGCGGTGTCGGCGATTTCGCTGGTGGCAGCATCGAGCACACGGTGATCGAAGGCCTTCAGGCGAATGCGGATGTTCTGCGTGTCCATGAGTCCCGATCGTCAACTTGCAAAAATAAAGGCCCGACGAATCGGGCCGCCCCGCCGGATCACCAGCGGAAGCAGCCCTATACGCCTACTTGACGATCGTTGCAACTACGCCCGAACCAACGGTGCGCCCGCCTTCGCGGATAGCGAAACGCAGGCCCTGATCCATTGCGATCGGCGCGATCAGCTTGACGCTGAGCTCGACGCTGTCGCCCGGCATGACCATCTCGGTGCCCTCGGGCAGCTCGACGGTGCCGGTGACGTCGGTGGTGCGAAAATAGAACTGCGGACGGTAGTTGGCGAAAAACGGCGTGTGACGGCCGCCTTCATCCTTCGACAGCACGTAAACGGTGGCCTTGAACTCCGAGTGCGGCTTGATCGAGCCGGGCTTGCACAGCACCTGGCCGCGCTCGACGTCGTCACGGCCGACACCGCGGAGCAGCGCGCCGATGTTGTCGCCGGCCTGGCCCTGATCGAGCAGCTTGCGGAACATCTCGACGCCGGTGCACACCGATTTGCGGGTGTCCTTGATGCCGACGATCTCGACTTCCTCGCCGACCTTGACGATGCCGCTCTCGACGCGGCCGGTGACCACGGTACCGCGGCCCGAGATCGAGAACACGTCCTCGATCGGCATCAGGAACGGACGGTCGAGCGGACGCTCGGGCTGCGGGATATATTCGTCGACAGTCTTCATAAGCGCAACGACGGCATCGTGACCGATCTCGGGCCGCTTGTTCTCGAGCGCGCAGACGGCCGACCCTTGCGTGATCGGGATGTTGTCGCCGTCGAAGTCGTACTTGGTCAGCAGCTCGCGGATTTCGAGCTCGACGAGTTCGAGGATTTCAGGGTCATCAACGAGGTCGACCTTGTTCATGAAGACGACCATCGTCGGGACGCCAACCTGGTGCGCGAGCAGGATGTGCTCGCGGGTTTGCGGCATCGGGCCATCGGTCGCCGAGACGACGAGGATCGCGCCGTCCATCTGCGCCGCGCCGGTGATCATGTTCTTCACATAATCGGCGTGGCCGGGGCAATCGACGTGTGCGTAATGGCGCTTGGCGGTCTCGTACTCGACGTGGGCGGTCGAGATCGTGATGCCGCGGGCCTTTTCTTCCGGAGCCTTGTCGATCTGATCGTAGGCCGTGAAGGTGGCGCCGCCGCTC
>CAXTTR010000384.1:0-3130 GCA_964247215.1 uncultured Sphingomonadaceae bacterium | reverse complement strand
GAGTCGGCGACCACTGTCCAATAGTCTATACGCGCCGTTTCACCCGGCTTCAGGATGACGCGGCGGCGCAGGCTGAATACCGGATCGAGCACCGCGCCAGTGCCGTTCGACAAGGGCCAGCCATCGTTGATCGCGGCGCTGTCGCGGATCGTGCGTCCACGGCCGAAAAACTTGGCGCGGTCGGTTTCAAACTGAACATCGGGTGCCCAGCCGCCTTCCGCCACGGCAAGGTGCGCCGCCCATATCAGCGGATCGGCTGAAGAGCGCTGACGCCGTGTCGCCACCAGCACATCGAGGTCGGACAGGTATTCGGTCTCGACGAACAGTTTGGCGAACGCCGGATGGGCAATGTCGTCAGCAGGCCGCGCCAGCGACAGCTCAACGTACGAGGTGACGTCGATGGTGCGTTCGCGCTTTCCGGTGTTGCTGATCGCGACACGGCGAACTTCGGCATCGTCCTCCGATGACACCATGACAGTCATCTCGGTCGTTATCTCGGCGTCGTTCCTGACGATCTCAGCACGGTCCTCCGAGAAGCTGGCGGCATAGTTAGCGGGCACGACGACGGTCGGCTGGTAACCAGCCGACCATATCGCGCCGGTATCGACATCGCGCAGGAATACAAACCCGCCCCAGCCGTCGCTCGTCGTGTCCTCGCGCCAGCGGCTCACCGCGATATCGCGCCAGCGGCTGAAACCCGAGCCGCGGGCGGTCAACATGACCGTATAGCGGCCGTTGGACAGCAGGTGCGTCCGCGGCACCGGCGAGTGCACCGAGGTATAACGGCGTCGTGTTTCAGCTACCGGGCCGGCAATCTCCAAGGCTGCCGCCTGCTCCGACGGAATGCGGGCGAGAGCCACATCGCGCGGCATCCGCTCCTGCAGCAGCAGCTCCGCCGCCTGGATGATCGGCTCGGCGTGGAAGCGGTCGCGCATGCGGCCGTCGAGCAGGACATTCGCGATGCTGATCATGGTCATGCCCTGATGGTGCGCCATGAACGACCGGACGACCGCGAACTTCACGCCCTCGGGCAGGTGCGAACTTGTGTAGTCGATGGCTTCGTACCAGCCGTAAGCCCCGCTACCGCCGATCGCCGCGAGACTGCGATAGTTTTTCAGCGCCGCTGTCGGATCGATCATCGCAGCGAGCCCGCTGGCGTAGGGTGCGATCACGACACTGTCGCTCAGGCCGCGCTTGTAACCGAGGTCCGGAATGCCGAAGCTCGAGTATTGGTAGTTACTGTCGATGTCGCGGGCATTGTAAGCGGACTCGGAAATGCCCCACGGCACGCCGAGCTGTGCGCCATATTGCTCTTGCCGCCATACCACGAGGCGATTGGTCTGCTCGAGCAGGCTACCCGAGGGCGCGCGCATCACCAGCGACGGCATCAGGTATTCGAACATCGAGCCTGACCACGAGATCAGACCTGATGCACCATCGATCGGGGTCATGGTCCGGCCCAGGCGAAACCAGTGCTTGGCGGGGATATCGCCCTTGGCGATCGCCAGGAAGCTGGCAAGTCGCGCCTCCGATGCCAGCAGGTCGTAGACGTCGGCGTCCATCACGGCTTCGTCGACACGAAATCCGATCGACAGAAGCTGCCGGTCAGGAACGTACAGGAAGCCGAAATCCATCGCCTCGAACATCGCCTTGGATTGCGCGGCGATCGTCAGCAGGCGATCATGCAGCAGCTCGGATACCTTCGCCACGACCGCTGACACGTCGCGGTCCGCCGGATTGGCCGCTGCCCTGGGAGAACCGGACGGCGAGAGCAGGTCGAAGTCGCGGCGGTGGGAGAGGACATCGGCGGCAACGGCTTCGGCCCAGCTCACCGCTTCCGCGTGATCGCTGCCGCTCCAAAGACCGACCGCATCGACAAGCTCACTCGCCGCATCGCCGAGTTTGACGAGATTTCCCGCCCTGTCCGCCGGGTCCGACGCCGCATCGGCAAGGTGAGCGGCCATCGTGTCGATTGCCGCCTGGAGCCGCTCGCCGCCGTCTTCGGACCGACCCTTTGTCGGGGTCCTCACCACTTCCAGCAGGAGGGAGAAACCATCACGCAGTCCGGCGAGCCAGTCGGTGGCGACCGGCGCTTCTGCCATTCGACGGCAGGCATTGCTGAGCGTCAGCAGATGGCCCGCGAGATTGCCGCTATCGACCGACGATACGTATCTCGGCAACAGCGGTGCCAGGCTCCGCGTGTCGTACCAGTTGAGCCAATGGCCGCGGCACTGCTCCATTCGTGCGAGTGTCGCCATCGTCGCCTCGAGGCGGCCGACCATGTCCAGAATGCCGATCCAGCCGAGATCGTGCGCTGTAACCGTGGTGAGCAGATATAGCCCGATGTTGGTCGGCGACGTCCGGTGCGCGACCAATGGTACCGGAACTTCCTGAAAGTTGTCGGGCGGCAGGAAATTGTCCTCGGCACCGGTGAAAGTCTCGAAAAAGCGCCACGTGCGACGCGCGATCAGGCGTAGCGCAAGCGCGTCGGCGCGGGAGATGCTGACGTGGCCGGCGAACTCGGGGGGCCGGCTTGCCCATCGCGCGATGAACGGCGACATCACCCAAAGCAGCGCGAACGGCGCAGCCAGGGCCCAGTCACGACTGCCGTTCACGTACATCGCGGCTGCCACCGCGCCTGCAAAGAGGGCGCTGGCGGCACTTTGGGCGATCAAAGCGCTGGGCCTCGCGTTGTGATCGTCGTCGACCTGTGCCGACGTCGTCCATTCGAGCAGCCGTCGACGCACGATCAGCCGGTATGCCGTCCGTGCTACTGCATCGACCATCAGCCACGCCTGATGAGCAAGAAAGATGAGCAGGAAGAAGCTTTGGCTTAGACCAAGGGCGATATCGGCGGCGACGGCGCGAATATGATTACGGAGCGACCCGCCCGGCCGGACTGGAAACAGGCCAGCCATCGCCGGCAGCAGCGGCGGTAAGGTAATCGTCAGGAGGACGAACGCGGTCCATGTCACGGCGACTGCTGGCGGCTGGAACCACGCCACGATCAACGCCAGCAGCGCCGATGGAGCCGACAGAGAGCGGCGAAGATTGTCGATCAGCTTCCACCGGCCGATCAATGGTAATACAGCGCCACGGGTGCCGTCCGGCGCGCGTGCGGCGCGGCCAA